>JBFMAS010000646.1:0-18097 GCA_040755575.1 Thermodesulfobacteriota bacterium | reverse complement strand
TCGTCGGCGCTCGGACGCTGAACGCCCGGCGTCAAGCGCAGCGCGCGAGCCTTGCCGCCGCACTGGCAGACCGGCAGCTCCGGCGGGCAGACGCAGCGGGCCGACCAGCTCCGAAGATGTTGCTTGACAATGCGGTCCTCGAGCGAGTGGTACGCGAGGAACGCGACGCGCGCTCCCGGCGCGAGCCGCTCGGGAAGCGCGTCGAGGAGCGCCGCGAGCTGCGCGAGCTCGTCGTTGACCGCGATCCGCAGGGCCTGGAACGTGAGCGTCGCCGGATCGTGCCGGCGCGTCGCCCGCCCGCCGACGGCGCGCACCACCGCCGCGCGCAGCTCCGACGTCGTGCGCGGCCGGCCGCCCTCGCCCGCCCGGCACAGGGCGCGGGCGATCCGCTTCGCCTCCGGCTCCTCGCCGAGGTCGCGCAGCAGCGCCGCGATCTCGGACTGCGAGAGCCGCGCGAGCAGGTCGGCGGCGCTCTCGCCGCGCGACGGGTCCATGCGCATGTCGAGCTCGCCCTCGCGCTGGAAGCTGAAGCCGCGCTCCGCGGCGTCGAGCTGCAGCGAGGAGACCCCGAGGTCCGCCAGGAGCGCGTCGATCTTCTCCCAGCCGAGCTCGTCGAGCAGCGCGGGCAGCGAGGAGAACGGCGCGTGCCGCAGGACCACCCGATCGCCCCACGCCGCGAGACGCTCGCCCGCGATCGCGAGCGCGCGCTCGTCGCGATCTGTGCCGAGCAGCCGCGCCGTGGCCGAGGCGCGCTCGAGCAGCGCAGCAGAATGCCCGCCGAGGCCGACCGTCACGTCGACCACGCGGGCGCCGGGGCGCTCGAGCGCCGGCGCGAGCAGCTCGACCACCTCGCGCAGCATGACCGGCTCGTGCCGGGGACGGTCTTCGCCAGCAGGGCTCATCGGCGGCCCCTCCCTTGCGGGATCCGTGCCCGGTATCGTGTCAGCCCACAGCATTGAATCGATCCGGCTTCTCGCGTAGCGAGGTGCGGTACTGCTCCATGAGCTTCTGGCGCTCGATCGGGTTGAACACCTGGAAGCGGTTGTGGACGCCGACGAAGATCACGTCGTCGGTGAGCTCGGCGTGGTCGCGCAGCGACTGGGGCAGCAGGATGCGCCCCTGCTTGTCCGGCTGGCAGGGCTGCGCCTCGCCGATGTACATGGTCTCGAACAGCCGGCGGTCGACGCCGAACGCGCCCTCGCGCGATTGGATGCGGACCACCAGGTCGTGCCAGGAGCGGGCGTCGTACGCTTCCAGGCAGGGCGAGCCCTCGACGTCCCACGCGGTGATCATGAGCTTGTCCTGCCCGCTCGCGGCCAGCGCCTCCCGGTACCTGGCCGGAAGGGCGACCCGCCCCTTGTCGTCGAGCCTGTTGGTGAAGCGACCTTCGAACATCGACCACTCAGGACGGGCATCGCCCCCACTGCACCGGCACTAGCCTCCACCACTCCCCACATTTCCCCACCTGGGCCTGTTTCGGCCGTTTCGCGTGCGGTGTCAAGAGGAATCTGCGGCGGGCAGACGATTTCGTCGCCGGGCAGCGCCGCTTCGTCGTTTCTTCGCCCGTTGCGGCTTGCGCGGCCGCGTCGGGCACGGCGTCAAGGCCAATCTTTGCCGAGGCGGGGCCTGGCCGGAAACGACATGGAGTCGTCCTTGCGCCGTGCGCGGGGGCGCCCGTAGCGTCGCGCCCCATGCCATCGCGCCGCCCCGGCTCGCTCCTCGCCCTGCTGCTGTCGCCGCTCCTCGTCGCGTCGCCCGGGCGCGCGGCCGCCCGGGCGGGGAGCTGGCACGCGTCGCGGGGGTCGCCGCCAACGACGGCACGGAGACGACCGACTTCCTCGTGCCCTTCGCGGTGCTCGCGGCCTCCGGCGTGGCCGAGGTGCACGCGCTCGGCACGCGCCCGGGCCCGATCCAGCTGATGCCCGCGCTGACGGTCGCAGCACCGTCGACGATCGCCGAGTTCGACGCGCGCCACCCGCAGGGCGCCGACCTCGTCGTCCTGCCGGCGGTGCACGAGCCGGACGATCCCGTGCTGCTCGACTGGATCCGCCGCCAGGCGGCGCTCGGCGCGACGGTGGCCGCGATCTGCGACGGCGCGTGGCTGGCGGCGCAGGCGGGGCTCGCACGCGGGCGCACGGCGACCGCGCACTGGTACTCGCTCGACGAGCTGCGCGAGCGCTTCCCCGACACGCGCTGGGTGAGCGATCGTCGCTTCGTCCGCGACGGTCCGCTGCTGACGACCGCGGGCGTCACCGCCTCGCTGCCCGCGGCCCTCGCGCTGGTCGAGGACCTCGGCGGCCGCGACGCGGCGACGGCAACCGCGCGGCGCCTGGGCGCGGGCGGCTGGGACGCGCGGCACGAGGGAGCGACGTTCGCGCTCGGCCCACGCCACGTGGCGACGGCGGTCGGCAACTGGCTCGCGTTCTGGGGCCACGAGCGCATCGGCATCCCGATCGCGGACGGCGTCGACGAGATCGCCCTGGCGCTCACCGCTGACGCCCTCGGCCGCACCTACCGCTCGAGCGCGCTCACCGTGTCGCCGACGGAAGCACCCGTGACGACCCGCCACGGCCTGCGCGTGCTGCCCGACGTCGTCGCCCCCGACGCCGCCAGCATCGACCGCATCCAACCGCTGCCGAGCGCCGAGCCCGCCCGCGCCCTCGACGACGTGCTGACCACCCTGCAGCGCATCTACGGCGAGTCCACCGCCGACCTCGTCGCCCTGCAGCTCGAGTACCCACAGCCGAACGCCCACTGAGGCCACGCGACGACGGTCCCCCCGAGGAGCCGAGGCTCCGCCTCGGCGACGAGGTCCATCGGAGGAGCGCAGCCCGGCAGCCCTGCTGCCGGGCGAGCACCGCACGGGGACGAAAATGAAATAGGAAGGGGGTCTATAAGCCGGATTCTGTCCCCGGCCGTAACCGGCCGGGCGACGGTCATTCCTCTGGGCGCACGATTGCTCGTGGGCTCGATGCGGCCGTACCCGGGGTCGACGGACGGGCAGCCCTTCCCCAGTTTGGCCTTGCTCCGGACGGGGTTTGCGAAGCGCCGCGGCTCACGCTCGCGGCCGGTGGGCTCTTACCCCACCTTTTCACCGTGACCGCCCACGCGGTCGCCCGCGCGTACGGCCGTCTCGTTTTCTGTCGCACTTTCCCCAGATCGCTCTGGGCCGCGGTTGGCGGCCGTCCTTGCCCTGTGGAGTCCGGACTTTCCTACCGGGCGAACCCGATCGACCGTCCGACCCCCTTCCGAAGGAAGCAGCATGCGCACGCGGGAGCCGCAGCGCAAGAAGACGGGGCCGGCGAGGCAGCGGCGGCCGCGCGCGGGGACGCCCCGGGTGGCGGGCGCGCCTGCTGCTAGCTGCCCGAGCGCGCCTGCTGCTCGTCGGCCGCGGACTCGCCGCGCGAGTAGAGGATACGCTGGCAGCTCGGGCACACGATGACGTCGCGTCCCTTCTGGATCTCGATGTAGAGCTGCGGCGGCACGTGCATGTTGCAGCCGAGGCAGATCCCGCGCCGCACCTCGACGACGGCGACGCCGCCCCGACGCGCGAACACCTGCTCGTAGCGCTTGCGCACCGAGACGTTGAGCTTCGACGCGAGCGCATCGCGCTCGCCGCGATCGCTCTCGATCTCGCCGCGCAGCTGCGCGATGCGCGACCGCGCATGCTCCTCGTGCTTCGCGACGCGCTCCTCGAGCTCGCGCAGCTCGCCCTCGGCCTCGCGCAGCCCGCCGTCGACCGCCTCGCTCTGCTCGAGCAGGGTGAGGATCTCCTCCTCGAGGCGGGAGTTCGCTTCCTTCGTCAGCTCGATCTCGCGCTGCGCAACGACGAGCTCCTTGTCGTTGCGGATGCGGTTGAGGCGCATCCGCCGCTCCTTGATCTTGCGCTCCTCGTCCTGGAGCTGCTCCTCGAGCTGGCGGCGGCGGCCGTTGGCATTGCCCGACTCGACGCGCGCCGCCTCAACCCGCTGGCGCTTGCCGGTGAGGCGCTCCTGAAGCTCCGTGGACTGGCGTTCGAGCTCTGCGAGCTCGAGCTGGCGCTCGCGGTTTCGCCGATCGATTTCCTGCAGGCTGGCGAGGATCTCAATCAGGCTTTCCAAACGCGTGCTCCATCAGGGTGGGTCTACTCCGTGTAACACCCCGGCCCGGTGGCGCAAGCGGCGGCCGCGGCCGCTCCACGGCGCGGGGACGGCGTCGTGCCCGGCGGCCGGGGAGCCTAGCGGGAGGCGAAGCGCGCGCTCGCTTCGCGGAACGTCCGCCGCGCGGCCTCGAGGTCGAAGGGCCTCTCGCGCAGCGTCTCGGGATCCCACTCGCTGCGCGGGGTCCCGAAGAAGTCGCCGCCGTAGACGTGGATCGCGCCGGTCAGACGCGCGATCGGGTTGGTGACCGAGTGGATCGCGTCGTCGGGCAGGCCGAACACCTTGCGCGCGGACAGCGCCGCCGCGCCGCCGGCCTCGATGGTCTGGCCGCGGCGCCGCCACACGATGTTGTCCTCGCGGCCCGTGTAGACGCCGATCGAGGCCCACATCGCGTGCTCGTGCGGCAGCAGGAGCATGAGCGGCGCCCACACCACGTTCAGGATGGTCAGCGTTGCGGAGTGGAAGATCGGCTGGATGCCCGCCTCGGCCGGCTCGCCGAGCGCCGCGACGACGGCCCCCGGCTCGGACACGGCGCGGCGGAGCACCTCCTCGACGGCTCGCTGTCCGTCGCCGTCCGCACGAGCCTGGGTCGCGTCTTCGACGAATCGCTCCACGTCGAGCTTGGGCATCGCGTCTCCTCGCGTCGGAAGGCAGCAGGCTCGCGCGGCGCCGCCGGCATGTCAAGCAAGCTCGCCGCTCCGGTGGCGCGCGGCACGGCGGCACGGCGCGCTTCACGGGCTCAGCCGAGCCACGCCGTCGCCGCCGCGAACGCCCGCTGCCCGTCGGGCTCGCGCCGGATCTCGAGCACGTCCTCGAGCTTCGCGAGCTGGCGAACGAGCTGCTCGAGGCGGTCGTCCGCGCGCACCAGCAGCAGGATCGCGCTCCGCGCTCCGTCCCCGACCGGCAGGCACAGGACGCCGTCGACGTTGAACGCGCGCCGGGCGAAGAGCCCGCTCACGTGCGACAGCACGCCGGGGTGGTTGCGCACGGCGAGCCGCAGCACGACGGCGCCGTCGGCGCTGCGAAAGGGGGGAGCGTCCGGATCACGCGGCGGCGTCGGCACGGCGGCCTCCTTCGATCATGTCCCGGTTCGGGGCGCCGGGCGGCACCATCGGGTAGACGTTCTCCTCGCGGCCGATCGGCACGTCGACCAGGCACGGCCCGGGCTCGGCGAGCAGGCGCGCCAGCGTCGCCCGCGGGTCGGCGGCCTCACCGAGGCTGCACGCGCGAACGCCGAAGGCGCGCGCGATCGCGGCGAAGTCCGGCTCCGCGTGGAAGCGCGACGCCTGGTAGCGCGCGCCGTAAAAGAGCTGCTGCTGCTGGCGCACCAGGCCGAGGTGGCCGTTGTTGAGCAGGATGACCTTGACGTCGACGCGCTCCTCGACCGCGGTCGCGAGCTCCTGCAGGTTCATCAGCAGGCTCCCGTCGCCCGTGAAGCACAGCACCGGGGTGCCGGGGGCGGCGAGCGCGGCGCCGATCGCCGCCGGCAGCCCGAAGCCCATCGTGCCGAGCCCGCCCGACGTGAGGAGCTGGCGCGGGCGGCGGAACGGATATGCCTGCGCGACCCACATCTGGTGCTGGCCGACGTCGGTGGTGACGATCGGCTCGTCACCGAAGATCTCCGCCGCGCAGCGCACGAGACCGTACGGCTGCAGCGGATCGTCCGCGCCCGGCATCGCGAGCGGCGACGAGGCGCGCAGCTCCGCGAGCCGCGCACGCCAGGCGCGGCGCTCGTCGCGCTCGACCAGCGGCAGCAGCGCGGCGAGCGCGTCGCCGACGTCGGCGCGCAGCCCGAGCACGGGCGTCTTGATCTTGCCGATCTCGCTCGCATCGACGTCGACGTGGACGATCCGCGCGCGCGGGCAGAACTCGGACGCCTTGCCCGTCGCGCGGTCGTCGAAGCGCACGCCCAGGCCGAGGAGCACGTCGCACTCCTCGAGCAGGAGGTTGACGTACGGCGCGCCGTGCATGCCGACCATGCCGAGCGAGAGCGGGTGCCCGTCGCGGATCGCGCCGAGCCCGAGCAGCGTCGTGGCGACCGGGATCGACGCGCGCTCCGCGAGCTCGACCATCCGGGCCGACGCTCCGGACGCGATGACGCCCGCGCCGACGAGCAGCACCGGACGGCGTGCCTCGTTCAAGAGCCGTGCGGCGCGACGCACGTCGTCGTGCTCGAGCGGCGGCGCGGCATCGGGCCGGCCGGGCTCGGGCAGGCGCGTGACCTCGATGGTCTCGGTCTGCACGTCCTTCGGCACGTCGATCACGACGGGCCCCGGCCGGCCGGACGACGCGACGCGGAAGGCGTCGGGGATCACCTCGAGCAGCTCGGCCGCCGAGCGCACCAGGTAGTTGTGCTTGGTGATCGGGACGGTGAGGCCGTACGTGTCGATCTCCTGGAACGCGTCGCTGCCGATCAGGGCGCGCGGCACCTGCCCGGTGATCGCGACCAGGGGGATCGAGTCGAGCTTCGCATCGGCGATCGCGGTCAGCAGGTTGGTCGCTCCCGGCCCCGACGTGCCGAAGCACACCGCCGGTCTTCCGGTGACGCGCGCCATCCCCTGCGCGATGAAGCCCGCTCCCTGCTCGTGGCGCGCGAGCACGTGCCGGATGCGGCTCGAGCCGAGCGCGTCGTAGAGCGGCAGGTTGGCGCCGCCCGGAATCCCGGCGACGGTGTCGATCCCCTGACGCTCGAGGAGCGTCAGGATCAGGCTTGCGCCCGTGCTGTTCATCTCGGAGCCCCCTTTCCTCGGTTGCTCCTGCCGGCAGCGACGGGGGCCCTGAAACGTGAAACCCCCGCCGGCCATCGGCCGGCAGGGGTTTCGCTCAGGTCCTGATCTCCCCGCTACGGCACGACGGCCTCGAGCACGCGCACGACCACGACCACCACGACGAGAAGCCCGGTGTCGACGGGAGAGGCGTGCTCGAAATCCGCGGGGATCATTCGCAGCGCCGTGCTAGCCCGCCGCGCCCGGTCGGCGCAAGGGCCGCGTCGCTTCCGGGCGCGGCGACGATTCCACGGGCGTCGTCCGCCATCGCCGACGGAGCCCCGGGCCGGCGAGCCACCCGGGCGTCCAACCGGAGCGCAGCCCGGTTTAACCCGGAGCGCAGCCCGGTTTAACCGAATCATTACGGTTTGGTTATGACCGCCCGGCAAGGCGCGGCTACCCCACTCGCCGTGATCGCGGCGCGCCGCCGCATCGAGACGAGAAGGGGAAGCCATGAGACCGTCCGTTCGAAGCGCCTGCCTGACAGCTCTTGTCGCGCCGCTCATCGCGGTCGTCGGCTGCGTGCCGCCGCCGTCGGTCAGGATCACCTCGCCGCCGCACGGCCTGTTCGTCGGCGCCGCCGCGACCGGCGTGCAGGTGACCGGAGCGATCACGCAGATCGATCCCGCCGACGCGAGCGTGGTCGTGAACGGCGTCCCGGCGCAGATCGACGCGGCCGCCAAGACCTTCACCGCGCTGGTGCCGTTCACCGAGCAGAGGCTCTTCCAGCCGATCCTCGCCGAGATGACCAAGGTCAGCAGCGGCAAGCGCTTTCGCGACCGCATCGTCGTGATCCGCGGGGCGGCGATCAACGAGGCGGCCGCGGTGCCGGACGCCGTCGCGCTGCGGATCCGGCAGAGCGCGCTCGACGAGATCGCACCGGTGCTGACCGCCGTGCTGGAGCCTCAGCTCGACATCGAAGGCCTGCTGCCCGACGAGCCGATCGAGTCCGACGACGGGGTCATCACGGTGCTCGACGACCCGCCCGCAGAGCTCGGCAGCGTGACGCTCGCCCTCGACACCGTGTCCGGCGCGATCGACGTGACGGCCGTCCTCGAGGACCTGTTCGTCGCGGCGCGGGTCGACCGCGACGCGATCCCGCGCCTGCACTGCGAGGTCGGCGTGTCGATCGGCAGCTTGACGGTCCGGACGCGACAGCAGCTCGAGCCCGGCGGCAGCGACGGCGAGACGATCGTCGTGCAGCAGATCGCGGCGTCGACGGGCAGCGAGGTGGTCGTCACCGCGACCGGCATCTCCTCCACGGCGGACTGCAGCGTCGGCCCGGGCCTGTTCGACGACGCGAAGGAGAAGCGGATCCGCGAGCGCATCCAGACGGAGCTGGTCGCGGCGCTCGCGGACTTCCTCGCCGACCCCGACGGCCCGAGCGAGCCGCAGGCCGCACCCGTCGCGGCCGCGCTCGAAGCCCAGCTCGCATTCCTCGACGTCGGCGCCGTCGAGGTCGACGGGCTCGGCTCGATCATCGAGGCGAGCTTCGGTGCGATCACGGAGCAGACGGCGCTGGTCGACGTGCGCCTCGACGTCGACGTCGACCTGAAGGGCATCGACCTGGCCTCGCCGAGCAGCCTCGCCGGGGCGCGCACCGTCGTGAAGGCGGACCCGAACCTGTCGGGCTCGCTGCAGGTGGCGAGCACCTTTCCGGTGCTCAACAGCAGGGTGACGCACGACCTCGGCGTCGGCGTATCGTTCTCCGGCGTGAACCGCCTGCTGATGAGCGAGACGGAGGCGCGCCGCTTCGCGGCGGTCATCGACGCCCTCGAGACCGAGAACGGCCAGGAGCCGTTCACTGCGGAGACGCTCGCCGCGATCCCGCAGTTCGCGAGCATGCCGCCGGAGACGCCGCTCCGCGCGCGGATCAAGGCGACGCTCGCCCCGGTGCTCACCGGCAACGCGGGGCCGCACGGCGAGATGCTCGAGGCCGCGGTGGCGCAGGTCGTGGTGTCGATCGCGCGGCTCGGCACGAACCAGCAGGGCCAGACGACCGAGAAGCTCCTCCTGAAGCTCGCGATCGACGCCCGCGCGGGGCTCGACGTGTCGCTCGCCGGCGGTGCGCTGTCGGCGTCCCTCGGCGCGCCCGAGCCCGGCGACATCACGATCACCGTGCTCGACAACCCGATCGGCGCCGACGAGACGCTGCTCGAGGTCCTCGGGCCGATCGTGCTCACGAGCGAGCTGCCGAAGATCGTCGGCACGGCGGCGAGCTTCCCGCTGCCGTCGTTCCCGGGGCTCGTCGTGCAGGGCACGTCGGTGCAGCGCAGGGACGGCTACCTGGTGATGTTCGCGAGCCTGGTGCCGACGCCGTAGGGTGCGCGTCGCGCGAGGGGCCGGCGGCCGCGCTGCCGGCCCCTCGTCGTGCGTAGCGCGCGAACGCGCTCGGCGTGTGGGAGATCGGTTACGGTGCCGCCGTCGGAGCGGGATGCGACGCCTTCGCGGCCAGCGCTTCGCGGATCGCCGCGGAGCCTCGCCGCCGGCGTCGGAGGCGGCGAGGAGCAGCGCCGCGGACACGCCGGCGACCGCACCACGTGCCTCATCGCCGGTCGCAGGGCCTACCCGCGAGACGCTGCACGGCGGGGGCAGGCGGCGAGACGCTCGACCTCGATCCCCGGCTGCAGCTACGGGTGGTGCGCTTGCGCACTCCGGTCCCGACACGATCGGCCGCTTCGAGGAGCTCGCGGCTCCGCCCACGAACGCACTCGCGGCGCCGAACGGCGGCAACCTCGGCTTCCTCTTCGTCCTCGAGGGCCGCGGCGGGAGGACGAGCGAAAGCTGGTTTTACGCGAACAGCATCGCGCCGATCTCGTCCGACGACGGTTCCGGGGTCGACTTCGCAGCCGCGCTCGATGCGCTGCTCGCCGACGCGCAGCCACCGGCGGTGTGGCTCGGCGCGCCGTTCGGGGCGTCACGACCCTCGCGCCCCACCTCGACCTCGTTCGACCGCGAGCCTTCGGTCCCGTGAGTCGCCACGCTCGGCTCGCGGCACTACGAGTCGCAGGCGACCTCCGCAACGAAGTGATCCTCCAGCGCGGCCAGCTCGCCGGACCGCGCCGCCACGAGGAAGGTGTCGAGAAGACGCCGCTGGGCTGCCGGGCGGATGTGCTGGTGACGCTCGGCGGTGAGATGCTTGCGCGCCCTGCTCGCGAGCTGACGGGCGTTCGCTTCGCTCACCAGCATCTCTGCGATCTGGGCGTACGAGTAGTCGAACGCGTGGCTCAGGACGTACGCCGCCCGCTCGGTCGGCGGCAGCTTCTCGAGCAGCAGAAAAATCGCGAGCCCGAGCGCCTCGCTGCGTGACGTGGCCAGCTCGGGATCGGCGCTCGTGTCGACGGGCTCCGGTAGCCATGGCCCGAGGTAGGTCTCGCGACGCGAGCGAGCCGATCGTGCGGCGTTGATGGCGAGCCTCGTCGTGGTCGTGACGAGAAACGCCCGCGCGTCGACGACCACGCTGCGGTCGGTGGCCTGCCACCGCAGCCAGGCCTCCTGCACGACGTCCTCGGCCTCCGCCGAGCTGCCGAGCACGCGATACGCGATTCCGAAGAGCCGCGAGCGCGCGGCGACGAACGCCGAAAGACCGTCGTCGACTGCGCCGACTTCATCGTCGAGCATGGACGTGTTCCTCCACAGCTTGCTTGACGTCTTCGGTCGTCACCTGCCGAAAGCGCTGGCAGCGAGCGGCGGCGAGACCACGACCGGCGGCTCGCGTCCTCCTACCCAGGGTCGGGCCGCGTGATCGCGAGGCGCTGCATGAGCCCCTGGAGCGTCGTTCGCTTCATTCCAAGCAGCGCCGCGGCGCCGGATGGTCCGCCGACCCTCCAGTTGGTCATCGCGAGGATTCGCACGACGTGCGCGCGCTGCATCGCCTCGAGACTCGACGCTTCGCCGTGGTCGAGCGATCGGGACGAAAGCTCGTCGAGCGGAACGACGAGCGACGTCCCCGACGAGAGAATGACCGAGCGCTCGACCAGGTTCTCGAGCTCGCGGACGTTTCCCGGCCAGGGATGGCGACGAAGGGCAGCCAGGGTGTCGGCGGGAATCGTCTCGATGCACCGCTGCATCCGCGAGGCGAAGCGGGCGACGAAATGGCGCACCAGCGGCTCGATGTCCTCGGGCCGGTGACGCAGCGGCGGCAAGTCGATCGGGAAGACGTTCAGGCGGTAGTAGAGGTCGGCGCGGAAGCTCCCCGTCCGCATCATCTCGTGGAGGTCCCGGTTCGTGGCCGCCACCAGGCGGACGTCGACCTTCGTCGTCCGCGTCGCGCCGAGCCGCTCGAACTCCTGCTCCTGGAGGACGCGGAGGACCTTCGCCTGGACGTCGAGCGGCATGTCGCCGACCTCGTCGAGGAACAGCGTGCCCCCGTTCGCCAGCTCGAAGCGCCCGGGGCGCCGCGCGACGGCGCCCGTGAACGCCCCGCGCTCGTGGCCGAAGAGCTCGCTCTCGAGGAGGCCGGACGGCATGGCCGCGCAGTTGAGCTTGACGAACGGCCGCGCCCGGCGCGGGCTTCGGTCGTGGATGCCGCGCGCGATCAGCTCCTTGCCGGTGCCGGTCTCGCCGAGCACGAGCACCGTCGCGTCCGTCGGCGCCACCAGGGCCACCTGGCCGAGCGCGTGGCGCAGGGCAGGACTGCGGCCGATGATGTGCTCGAAGGTGTCCTCCGGCATCCGCGCGTCGTGCATCGTTCGAGCCCTCTCGACGGGGACGACGGGCGGCTCCGGCGGTCGAGGATGAATCGCGGCGATCATCTCTTCTCCAATTCACGGTCGGATGCGCCCGGTCACGGGCGCTCCGCCAGAAAGGCCAGCAGCTCGCGATTGACCTGCTCGGCGTGGGTCCAGGTCAGGCCGTGCGGCGCCCCGTCGATCACGACGAGCCGGCTCGCGCGCAGGCGCTTCTGCAGCGGCGCACCGGTCGCGGCGAGCGGCAGGATGCGATCGGCGCCCCCGTGCACGACGAGCGCGGGGACGTCGACGCGCCGGCAGTCGGGGCGGAAGTCCGTCGTCCAAGCGGTGACGCAGTCCCGCGTACCCCGGGGCGAAGCGGCCATCGCCACGCGCCAGGAGCGTCGGACGACGTTCTCGTCGACGCGGTCCCCGCCGAGGACGTCGACGTTGTAGAAGTCCGAGAAGAAGGTGGACAGATACCTGGAGCGGTCGACGGCGAGCCGTCGCTTGATCGCTTCGAAGACACCGGCATCGATGCCGCCCGGGTTGTCGGGCGTCTTCAGGAGAAAGGGCGGCAGGGACGCGAGAAAGACGGCGTCCCGGACGCGCTTCGCGCCATACGCTCCGAGGTAGCGGGCCAGCTCGCCCGTCCCCATCGCGAAGCCGACGAGCGTCACGTCGTACAGGTCGAGGCGAGAGAGAAGCTGGTAGAGGTCGTCCGCGAGCGTGTCGAAGTCGTAGCCCGTCGCCGGCTTGCTGGACTGGCCGAAGCCGCGGCGGTCGTACCTGAGAACGCGATAGCCGGCGGCCAGCAGGGCGGCGACCTGCTTCTCCCAGGACGAGCCGCTGAGCGGCCACCCGTGGATCAGGACGACGGGCCTGCCCGACCCGTGGTCCTCGTAGTAGAGATCGATGGAGCCCGAGCTGTCCCGACCGACGACGACGCTGCTCATTCACGAGCCTCCTCGACGGTGTGGCGACCGTCCACCGCAGAGACGTGAAATTCGGCCGCACAACTCCGTGCGCTGGCCGTGACGCGCCCGGAGAAGTGCCGACGTCGCGCAGCTCTACGCTGCGGAGGTCGCGAGAAGACCCTCGGTCAGCTCGCGATGACGCGGCATGCCGAAGCGGGCGTAGTGCTCCGCCGCCTCGCCGAGCAGCGCGCGGGCGGCTGCCCGGTCGCCCGAGGCATCGCGGTCGAGGAGCATCATCGCCCGGAAGCGACGAAGCTCGACCTGCTCCAGCCGCTGCTGCAGCTCTTCGGCCTGCTGCGACGCGATCGCGAAGTGGCGCTCTGCCGCCTGCCACTTCCCGGCCGCGGCGGCAGCGGTCCCCGCGGCGGTCGCGACGAGGCGGGGACCGGTGAAGATCCAGACGGCCCGCGTGGCCAAGAGCTCGAGGGCGAGGGGATAGAGCGCGGCGACCTTCTCCCGCTCGCCGAGGACGCTCAGCCCTTCGATCATCAGGACCAGCATGTTCCACGCGCCCAGGGTGTTGGGTCGCCCCGCGGAGGGGACTGTCTGTGGCGCCTCCAGGGGCAGCGCGAGGGCGCCGCTGCGATCACCGAGATAGGCGCGCTGGCGGAACAACGTACCGACGATGGCGCCCTGGCCGGCGCTCGGAAAGGAAGACGCGTACGCGCCCTCGGCCAGGGCGGACGCGAGATCCCAGTCGCCACGAAGGAAGTGCGCCAGGCTCAGGTGCAAGGACGAGAAGCCCGCCACGACCCCGGGCCGGACGTTCGACGGCCAGTGCATCTGCTCGACGGGCCGGACGGGCGACGTCGCCGCGTCGGTCGCGTGCTCCACTTCCGCCGAGCGCTCGAGGGACTCGTGCAGCCGGGCGAGGTCGAAGTCCTTGCCGAACTCGACCCAGGCGCGCATCTGGATGCAGCTCACGACGCCTTCTCGCTGGCCGACGTGGTCGACGACCTGGTCCAGCCGCTTGGCGAGCTGCCGCGCCTCCGCGAGCCGCCCGAGGAGCCCCGCCGCCTGCTCCATCCAGCCGAGCCGCCAGCCGTCGAGCGATGACCGACCGAGCAGCGTGCTCGCCTCCTCGACTGCACGTCCGTCGGCGATCGTGTCCTCGAGCTCACAGAAGTAGTAGTGGAACACCGCCCGATCCGAGAGCACGCGCGCCAGCAGCGCCCCGTCGCCGAGCTGCTGCGCGAGCTCCATCGCTTCCGCGAATCCGTCGCGGGCGGCCTCGTACTCGCCGGCGGCCGCGGTGATCAACGCGACCTGGCAGAGGAGACGGACGCGGTGGGCGCTGCGGTCGCCCGCCAGCAGCGACAGTCCACGCTGCGCGACCTTGACCACCTTGCGGTAGCGACGAGCCCACACGAGGCCGTCGACGACGTCGTTGAAGCTGCGGCCGATCAGGTCGCGGTCGCCTGCTTCGACATGGAGCTCGATCGCTTCGCTGCCGTGGACGAAAGCCTCGTCGACGCGTCCGAGTCCGTGGTCTGCAGTGGCCATCGCCGACAGGATCGCGGCACGCACGGTCGGCTGGTCGTCCTGGTATGCGAGCGCCGACTCGAATGCGCGGTGTGCCTCCTCGAACGCCGACGCGCCGAGCGCCGCCTTGCCGGCGAGGAACAGCGCCGCCGCGAGCTCGTGCCGCTGGGCGAACGCGCCCGCCTTGAACAGATGGTCCGCGATCTCGCCCGCGCGCTCCTCCGCGGCACGAGGATGAAGGCGCTTGATTGCGTGCGCGACGCCCGCGTGGAGCCTCTGGCGACGCGGCAGCGCGATCCCGTGCAGCAGCGTCTGACGCACGATCTCGTGGGCGAACGTGAAGGGCGTCTCGGGGCCCTCGGCGCTCGACACGAGCAGGCCCATCTGCTGCGCCTTCTCGAAGGCATCGCACAGCTCGTCGACGTCGAGCTGGTCGAGTAGCAAGCGGACGAGCTGGAAGCTGAAGCTGCGGCCGATCACCGCGGCGGCTGCGAGGATCTTCCGCTCGGAGTCGCTGAGCCGATCCAGCCGGCGCCCGATCACCAGGCGGACGTTCTCGGGCACGTCGATCTGGTCGATGGTGACGTCCGACCGGAACTCGCCCCCTGCATCGAGCACACGCCCGTCCTCGATGAGGTGGTGGTACACCTCCTGGACGAAGAACGGGTTGCCCTCCGTCACGTCGAAGATGAGGTTCGCCACCCGATTCGACGGTGGGCGCGGGTCGAGGCCCTCGAGCATCCGATACGTCTCGTCGCGCGAAAGACCGGCGAGCCGGAGCGGGCGAATGCCGAGGCGGATCAGCTCCTCGAGCGTCCGGCGCAGAGCCGGGCTCCCGCCGTCGAGCTCCGGACGGAAGGTCGCCACGATGACCACCGGAACCTGCGCCAGGCCGTGCGCCAGGTGGACGAGCAGCGCCAGCGACGACTCGTCGGCCCAGTGCAGGTCCTCGAGGAGGTACAGCTGCGGTTGCGCCCGCGCCGAGCGCGCGAGCGACTCCGAGAAGCTCTGGAAGAGGTGACGGCGCCTCTGCTGCGGGGGCAGATCGCGCGGCTCCGGAAGATCGGGGAGGGCGCGCCGGATCCGCGGCGCGATCTGCGCGAGCTCGGCAGCCGCGTCGCCCATCGAGCGCCGATGGTCCTCGAGGCTCGCTGCCTGCGCGAGACCGCTCTCGAGGATCTCCGCGAACGGCAGGAAGGGAAAGGGTTCGTCGCGCTCGTAGCAGTGGCCGCGCAGGACGCGGAAGCCCCGACGAGCTGCATGGTCTGCCATCTCCATCGCCAGCCGCGACTTGCCGACTCCCGGTCCCCCGGCGAGCATGACGAGCTCCCCTCGTCCGTGCGACGCCCGCTGGATGGCGCTGCGGATGGCGTCGCGCTCGGGCTTTCGCCCCACGAACGGCGTGCGCGCAGCCGGAAGGAAGGGCGACGCGTCGAGGATCGCCGGCGCGCTGCCAGGCTCGTCCGGGGGCATCGACGCGGCACCCGATTGCGGCCCCGTCGTGCCGAACTCCCACGCGATCGGAAAGGCCGGGTCGGGCTCGTAGGAGCAAAACGTGCCCGTGCGAATGCAGCGCGAAAGCAGCTCGCCGAGCGCGGCATCGCCCTCCCCGATCCGCTCGACGACGGCACGTGTCGTCTTCGTGACGCTCTGCCGCGCGCGCTCGGACGCGGACGCGGCGCGCCGGCTCCGGCCACGCAAGCCGACCGCGCGCGCGAGCTCTGCGGTGAGACTCGCGATCTCCCGCTCGGCGCCCTCGGCGAGCTCGACCCGACCGGCCGCCTTGGCGGCCGTCAGCTCCTCACGCAGATCCTCGAGCCGCCGGCGATACGTCGCCTTCGCACGGTCGTCGAGCAGCTCTCCGGCGTCGTCCGACCCGGCGACGTGCAGCCCCGCCGCGTCAAGATCCGGATCGGACCGGCCGGCGTCATCGTCCTCCCGGTGGCGCGCGAGGCCGCCGACGAGGTCGAGCACGTGGAACTCGGTCGTGGGATGGCGGAGCAGAAGGGCGAGGTATGCGAGGCCCTTCGACTCCTTGAGCCTGAGCGGGCGATCCTTCCAGCCGACCGTCCAGTACTCGCCGTCCTTCCGGAAGACTCCCTGCGCGGGGCTCCGTGCCGAGGACGCCGTGACGCTCGGCGGGGACGGCATTCGGGTATTTATGCGGTTCGAGCGCGCCGAGTCGACCCCGGCAAGGTCGGCGGCGAGCGAACGGTGCCGGGCGTCAAGCAACGTGCCGGCGGGCATCGATGCTAGGCTTGACGAGGCGCTTTCACGCGCGACCGCGTCGTCGCGCGTTCGGGGCGCCCGGCCTGCCGCCTATGGCCGCCACCAAGGCTCGGATGATCTACCCCACTCGATCAAGGCCCCGACCGCGTCGCTGAAGAGGTAGAGAGCGATGAGCGCCAGCATGACGCCGAGCCCGTAGAGCAAGGTGACGACCGCACCGCTGAGATCCGCGGGCGCGTGCGGATTGCCTCGCACTCCATGACGCACCGATCGCTTGCGATGGTCGACGGGCATCGTCCCTTGTGTCGTCGAACTTTGGCATAGCGCCGACGCTCACGGGAACGCAACCCCCGGCTGGGCGAGCGGACAGGTGCCGCGCCGGCCCCCGTCCGACGCGGGCTCGCATCACCGACACCGGCGAGCGGATGGAAGCCGACGCGCTCGAGTGCGCCGCGGTGTCGATCATGCCGGCTGCCGACGCGCTCGGCGCATCGCGGCAGGCGTTGCACCGGTTGCTCGCGAAAGAGATGCGCGATTCAGCCGACCTCGCCGTCCGCCTCCGGGCGTTCATGGGCAACCGTCCCGGACTCTGGCTGCTGATGCAGGCCGCCCATGACGTGTGGCGCGCCGAGCGCGAGACGAAGCCCAGCGTGATCCCGATCGCGCTCCTCCCGCGGCTGTCGCGAGCGGAGCGGTTACGCATCGCGCCGCGGCGGGGGCGTGGGTAACTTACACCGGGACTCTTACCGCGCATGGCGCGGGTTGGCCGTGATCCGGTGCGCGCTCGTCGTTCTCCCCCGGACACTGCGTTCAACGCGCTCAGGCTGGGTCGGGAGGCACATCAACCACCAGCCGAAATCGGGCACGCCCGCCCGGTAGGATCGAATAGAGGATCCAGAGATTGTGGCCAGGAACGCGCCTCGACCAGCCGCGCCACATCGGCGTCAAGAAGGCTTCCTGATCCCCGGGTAGCGGTAGGACCTCCGCATTCGCGATCTGGCGCATCGCTCGAGCCAGGTGCTTCGCGCGCTCGGTGCCTGGGACGATTCCGATCCGTTCCAGGGCATCGCGATACGTGCCGCAAGCTACCAGGCGCGTTACTTGTCGTCGTCTTGCCAGGGGTCATCCTCGCCCGATTCGAGCCAGTCAATGACCGCGTTGGCGTCGACGTCGTCCGCGTCGTCGGGTTCGTCCAGTCGATGCTCGGGTACCGCGAGTAGGAACACCACGCCTCGCCGGACGGCGTCGGGGACGACCTTCTCGCCCGTCGCCGCAGGGCGATAGAAGTCGATCATTGATTGAGGCGTGATCTCTCGATTGCCTCGGGCGCGTGGGCTCAACCCCTCACGGGCTTTGCGCCATGGCTCTTCGTGGTGCGACAGCTCGATCAACTGTGCAGGGCTGAGGGTCTCGTAGAAGTCGAGGACGGCCGACACCGTCTCGGCCTGATCCATCGTCAGCGCCGACGGGTCCCCGTGCTGACCGTTTCGGCGGTTGTGCCAGAGCTGCGGAACCACTGGACCGTCGACCCAGGCCTTGATCTTCTCTCGGAAGAGCGGGTTACCGGTCCACGCGAGCGACCACGCCTGTGCGTAGTAAACCAGCTTCTGCAGCTTGTACGCGCTGAGCGGCCCCGTCCGCTCCTGGATGAAGGCCGCAACGTCGTCCACGTTGGCCATGACAGCTTCTAGATTAGCGGTCGGTTCAGGGGCAAACAAAAGGGGTTGGCAGAGTGCGGGTGCTGTGCGAACGCGCAGGCCATCGGGTGTCCTTTTCGATACACCCGCCGACCGGCGCCGCCGAGGCGACTGCGGTTGACCGGCGGAGGCTGGCTT
>JBFMAS010000645.1:0-9141 GCA_040755575.1 Thermodesulfobacteriota bacterium | reverse complement strand
TCCTCTGGCGGGTGCGCCCGCTCGCGCGCCAGGCGCTCGTCCTCGGCGTCGGCTTCGCCGCCGTGCTGGCGTGGTGGGCGTCGCTGCGGCCGTCGAACGACCGCGACTGGGCGCCGGAGGTCGCGCGCCCGCCCACGGCCGAGGTGGACGGGGACGCGCTGATCGTCCGCAACGTCCGCAACTTCGACTACCGCACGGAGGCCGACTTCACCGAGCGCTGGGAGGAGCGCCGCTACGACCTCGCGCAGCTCGAGGGCGTCGACCTGTTCCTGTCCTACTGGGGATCGCCGCTCATCGCGCACACCATCGTCAGCTTCGCCTTCGCCGACGGCCAGCACCTCGCGATCTCGATCGAGACGCGCAAGGAGCGCGGCGAGCCCTACTCCGCGGTCCGCGGCTTCTTCCGGAAGTACGAGCTGTACTACGTGGTCGCCGACGAGCGCGACCTGATCGAGCTCCGCACCAACTACCGCGGCGAGGAGGTCTACCTCTATCGCCTGCGCGTCCGTCCCGAGGTCGCACGCCACCTGCTGCTCGACTACGTCGCGACGATCAACGAGATCGCGCGCGAGCCGCGCTGGTACAACGCTCTGGTCGAGAACTGCACGACCGGCATCCGCGTGCACGTGCAGCACGTCCGCGGCGCGCAGCCCTGGGACTGGCGGCTGCTGGTGAACGGCCGCGTCGACGAGCTGCTCTACGAGCGAAGCGCGATCGACACCGGCCTGCCCTTCGGGGAGCTCAAGCAGCGCAGCGACGTCGTCGCCCGCGCCCGGGCCGCCGGCGGCGACCCGGCGTTCTCGACGCGCATCCGCGACGGCCTGCCCGACCCGCCGCCCGCAGACGATGGCTAACAATCGCTGGGGTTTCGCCGCCGGATGCGCTACAAGATGTAGCGTTCGGCGGCCGGACCCGGCGATCGGGACAGCCGCTGTCCAGGGCGGTGGGTAGGCTCGGAGCCGCTCGAGGCTCCGAGGACGCCCGCTCGAGGGCGGGAGGAGGCGCGTGATGGGCATCATGGACGCGATGGGCATGATGGAATCGATCGACGTGCTGTACGTCGTGGCCGCCGTGCCGGCCGTGCTCACGCTGCTCCTGCTGATCGTCGCTCTGAGACGCCCCCGCGCGGACGCGCTCGCGCCGGTCGTCGTGGCGCTCGACGACCTCGCCGCCCGCCACGACCGCACCGAGAGCGCCGTGCGCGACGAGATCGAGCGCAACCGCCGCGAGGCGACGAGCGTCGCGCGCGAGGCGCGCGAGGAGCTCGCGCGCGGCCTGACCTCGTTCGGCGACTCCCTGCAGGGCCGCACCACCGAGATCGCCGCGCTGCAGCAGAAGCAGCTCGCACAGTTCGGCGCTCAGCTCGGCGTCCTGCTGCAGACGGTGGAGCAGCGCCTCGGTACGCTCACCGAGAGCAACGAGGCCAAGCTCGAGCGCCTGCGCACGACCGTCGACGACCGCCTCGGCCAGATGCACCGCGACAACGCCGAGAAGCTCGAGCTCGTCCGCCAGACGGTCGACGAGCGCCTGCACGGGACGCTCGAGCAGCGCCTCGGGGAGTCGTTCAAGCAGGTCTCGGAGCGCCTCGAGCAGGTGCACAAGGGCCTCGGCGAGATGCAGTCGCTCGCCGCCGGCGTCGGCGACCTGAAGAAGGTGCTCGGCAACGTCAAGACGCGCGGCGGCTGGGGCGAGGTGCAGCTCTCGGCGATCCTCGAGGAGGTGCTCGCGCCCGAGCAGTACGAGCGCAACGTGCGCGTGCGCGAGGGGACGCTCGAGGTGGTCGAGTTCGCGATCCGGCTGCCCGGCAAGGCGAGCGACGCTCGCGACCACGTCTGGCTGCCGATCGACGCGAAGTTCCCGCTCGAGGACTACCAGCGTCTGATCGACGCCGCCGAGGCGGGCGACCGCGACGGGCTCGACGGCGCGGTGAAGGCGCTCGAGCGCCGCGTCCAGGGATGCGCGAAGGACATCTGCAGCAAGTACGTGAACCCGCCGCGCACCACCGACTTCGCGATCATGTTCCTGCCGACCGAGGGCCTCTACGCCGAGGTCGCGCGCCGCGTCGGCCTCCTCGAGGCCATGCAGCGCAACCACCGCGTGGTGGTCGCGGGCCCCTCGACCTTCGTCGCGCTGCTGAACAGCCTGCAGATGGGCTTCCGCACGCTCGCCATCCAGGAGCGCTCGAGCGAGGTGTGGAAGCTCCTCGGCGCGGTGAAGACCGAGTTCCGCAAGTTCGGCGAGGTGCTCGACGGCGTCAAGAAGAAGCTCGACCAGGCGTCGCACACCATGGACGAGGCCGCGCGCCGCTCGCGCGCGATCGAGCGCAAGCTGCGCGACGTCGAGCAGCTGCCGACGTCCGAGGCGCAGCTCCTGCTCGGCGACGCGAGCACGCTCGAGGAGCTCGACGAGGCGGTTTAGCTCGACGAGGGGCTCGCGCCCCTCGCCCCACTCCCGCGCTCGCTTCGCTCGGCCGCGCGTTCCGCGCGCGGATGTCCGACTCTCTGCTCGAACTCCTGGCTAGCTTCCCGTTCATGTCTTGACACGAGACGAGGCGCGGGCGTAGCACGGGCCAGGCCCGAAAAGGGGCGGGAGGGTCCCATGGCCAGACCCGGTCTCGCGGCGGTCGCCCAGCTCGCCGCCGTGCTGCTGACGGCGGCGCGCGCCGACGCCGTGCCGCTCGACCCGAGCGACACGCGGCCGCGCGTCATCAGGGTCGAGATCGAGAGCTCGCCCGATCCGGCGACCGTCGGCGCATCGTACGGCACGCCGCTCCTCGCGACCTACTCCGTCGCCGGAGGCTTCGGCACGGTGACGATCCCGGACGAGAGCTACGAGGCGTGGGCGGCTGCGCCCGGCCTCGACATCTCGGACGTCGTCTTCCGCATCGACCTCGCGACGCGCGAGGTCGAGCTCGTCAACGCCATCGGCCTCGTCGCTCAGCCGTTCGCGTCCTACCAGTTCCTGTGGTCGCTCGACAGCAGCCGCACCTCGGGCTTCATCCAGGCGAGCGGCTTCGCGCAGCTCCACTGCAGGTCACAGGCCGACGTCGACGCGCTGTGCCCGATCGTTCCCCCGCTCTGCGGCGCGACCTGCGTCATCGTTCCGGGCGCGCGATACGACCCGACGACCGGGAAGCTCAACATGGTGGGCTTCGAGCGCCAGTCGGGCTGCGGCGAGACGGGCTGCCTGACGATCGACCTGTTCAACCGCAACGGCGACCTGCGCCTGTCCGAGGTGGCGCCGGCGGCGGTGCCGGCGACGGGTCCGCTCGCGGCGCTCGCTTTGACGGCGTCGCTGCTGCTGCTCGCGACGCGCCGCCTGCGCGCGGCGTGGCACGCACGGCGCGGCGCGTGATCGCGCGAGCCGGTCAGCGCGGCTTCTCGGCGTCGATGCGGTGCGTCTCGCGCACCGGGAAGGTGACGCGGCCGCCGACGCGGAACACGCCGAGCGTGGCCGTCGCCTCGTCGAGCTGCGCGAACCAGTCGCCGACCTGCGCCGAGCGGTAGCACCACGGGATGCCGGCATAGACCGCCGCCAGATCCACGCCGCCCGAGCCGACGGTGCGGAACTCGCGACACTCGCCGCGCAGCACCTCGAGCTGCGCGGGCGCGAGCCCGAGCATCGCCGCCCGCGCGTCGCGCACGGCGCCGCGCTGCGCGAGCGTCCGCGCGACGGGCGCCTGCGACGCGCGCCCTGCGCGCTCGCGCCGCAGCGACACCACGCCGTGCCGGTCGACGTCGACGCTGCTGTCGCCGCCGCGTCCGCGGACGACGAAGCGCACCCCGCGCTCGACGAGCGCGCCCTCGATCCCCGCCGCGTCGAGCCCGACCGGCACGCGTGCGTGCTCGAGGAGCTGGAGCTGGTGCACCGTCAGCGCCGGGCGGCGCTGGTC
Organism: Thermodesulfobacteriota bacterium; assembly: GCA_040755575.1. Classification (GTDB taxonomy): domain Bacteria; phylum Desulfobacterota; class Binatia; order UBA12015; family UBA12015; genus DATCMB01. The sequence continues at coordinate 5,249 of JBFMAS010000645.1, read as the reverse complement.
GCGCTGCGCGTCCTCGTCGAGCGCGGCGCCCTGCGCGCGCAGCTCGCCCGGCCGCCGCATCGCCTGACGGCCGTACAGCACCATGCCGCCCGCCGCGCTTCGCACGAGCGGCGGCTGGCGCTCGAGCACCAGCTCGTCGCCCTCGACCAGCACGCCGAAGCCGAGGCGTCCTTCGTGGTCGGCGTAGGCCTCGACCACGCGGCGCTCGCCCTCGTATGCGAGCACGCGGTCGGCGGCGCGGAAGCGCTCGCCGAGCACGACCCACAGCCGCTTCTCGCTCGGGTGCTCGTAGGGCGGCGGATCGACCGACCAGCGCGGGTTGTACTTCTGGAAGTAGCGCGTCCAGTCGTCGACCAGGGTCTCGCAGTAGGAGACGCGCCACACCTGCACCCAGAACTCGCCCTCGCGCGCCGCGTCGGGGTCGAGCGCCGGCGGGAACGGCATCCACACGAGACGCACGCCGGCGCTCGTGACGACGAAGGTGCGGAAGCAGACCGCGCTCGCGTCCACCTCCCAGGCGGGGATCGAGATCGCGAGCTCGACCTCGCGGGCTCTCGGCGACGACCGACGCGCGCACGTACTTGCCGTAGTCCTTGCCGTTCGGCAGCGGGGCGAAGGGGAAGGTGTCGGCGAACGGAGGGCACACCGTGACGGGCCAGTCGCCCTTGTCCGGCTTTTGCTTGATGCGGATCGTGGCGTTCGCGGTCCAGAAGATGGGGCCGTCGCACGCCTTGCGCGGCTCGATCCAGCGGAAGTCGCCCGGAACGACGTCGATCTCCGGCCGCGCGAGCCCCCCGACCTGGACGTTGCCCGCCAGCACGAGGCCGTCCGCGCGCCCGCGCGCCTGGTCGAGCGTCAAGCCGTAATCGGCGCCCGGACCGGGCTCGACGGCGAGCTGCATGTAGCAGACCTGCACGTCGGGGTTGCCCGGGTCCGGGATCTCGCAGCCGGCGAGCTCCTCCTCGAGCGTCTTCGAGGTGTCGCCTTCGAGCGCGAACAGCACGACGTCGACGACGCACAGGAAGAGCAGCCCGACCGGGCCGAACACGACGGCGACGCCGACCGGGAACACGGGCTTCGTACCCTGCAGCCAGCCGACGAAGTCGCCGACGAAGCTGCCGTCGAACAACGACTCGAGCCGCTCGAGCAGGTTGTCGAGCTCGATCGCGTGCGTGATGCCGTGGCACAGCGCCGCGATCTCGTTCGGGTCGGCGTCGTGCGACGCGCGCACGTCGGCGCGCAGCACGGTGCGCATGTGGCCGCCGATGTCCTTCTGCGCGATGCCGAGCTCAGAAGCGATCTTGACCGTGACCGGCACGTCGATGCCCTGACCCAGGCAGTCGAGCGCGTCGATCGCCTTGCCCCTGCACGAGAGGTCGATGCGCGGCGGCGTCGCGTTCCAGCTCGCGGTCGGCGCCGCGCTCCGCTGGAAGCCGCCCTTCTTCTCCGCGTCCGCGAGCCCCTGCTCGAACATCGCGAGACCACGCTTCAGCAGGATCTCCCGGTCGATCATCAGCGCCCAGCTGCGGCCGGCGCGCAGGTCGTCGACGCCGGACTGGTTGTGAAATGCGTGCCAGGCGCCGAAGTCGATCCCCGCCTGGCCGCCCTCGCGCAGGTCGAAGCGCATCTCGATCGAGCCGAAGCCGACGCTGGCCGCGAGGCCCATGTGCGCGACCGGCGGCAGGTCGAGCGACGTGAGCTCGTCGAGGAAGCCGAGCCGCTGCGCGACCGGCTCGGCGAGGGCGGAGGCCAGCATGTCCTTGACGTCCGCCTCGTCGAACGACTGGCCGACCTTGGTCGCGAGCGCCGTGAGGCTCGCCGCGATCGCGACGTCGCGCGTGTCGACGTGCGTCACCGTCAGGCACCTCTGGCCGTAGCGGGTCTCGAGCGCGAGCCGGAAGACGAGGACCATGTCGATCGCGTGCAGCTTCGGAACGCCGTTGATCGCCTCGCGCAGGTCGAAGAACGTCGTGATGTACAGCCGCACCTTCTGCGCGAAGCGCAGCTCGGGATGCGTCAGCGGCGTCCCCGCGAGCGGGAAGGTCGTCGAAGGGCCGACCTCGAACGGCAGCGGCGGATCGTCGATCACCTCGATGTGATCGAGGAAGGCCAGCCCCTTGACCTTGGCGTTGCCGACCGTCAGCTCGAGCACCGCCGCGTCGCACAGGTTCTGCTTCGCGAAGCCGCGCCGCACGATCCGGGTGAACGTCTCCCCCGCGAACTGCACCCTGAGCAACATCGCGCGACCTCCTTCCGGAACGCCCTGCGCGAGGGGCGAGCTACGGGACCAGGTCTCGGAAGCGAGGAGCGACGTGTGGCGCGCGCGGACGCTCCCACGCCGAGCCGCCGGCTGTCAAGTAGACGGCCGCCGGCTGGAGCGCGCGCGGGCTAGCGGCAGCCGCGGTCCTCGAAGACGAGCGGCGCCTCGCTGACGCCTTCGTCCCGCGCGACGAGCAGGTCGGGCACCGCGGGATCGCAGTCCCCGACGTGGAAGACGTTCGGGCGCTCCGGGTCGGGGTTGTCGCGCGCGACCAGGACGTCGACCGGCGTCTCGCCCGGCGCGGGCGCTGCGTCGCCGCACTCGAGCGCGACGGAGTCGAACACCGTCCCCGACGCTCCGTCGAGGATGACGCACGGGAGCGAGCGGCTGCCGCTGCGCGCGACGCCGCCACCGAGCACCAGGTTGTCGCGCGGCGGGCGCGGCGACCCCGTCGCCTCCTCGACGTCGGTCTCGAAGTCGTAGCGCGCGCCCTCGCCGACGAGCTGCGAGTCGACGAAGCGGTTGCCGTCCGACGCGCCCACGACGTGCACGAAGCTGCCCTCGAGCACGTCGGCGAGGAAGACGTTGCGCTTCGAGTCCTCGACGAAGACGTTCGGCGCGCCGGTGCCGGCGCGCACCGAATGGACGCCCACGAGCAGGTTCTCGTCGGCCTCGCGCAGCAGGTGGACGTTCTCGCGCGACGAGCCCTCGATCAGCAGGTCGCGCACGACGTTGAGCCGCGCCTGCGAGACGTGCAGGCCACGGTCGCCGATGCCGACCACGAGGCCGCCGTCGATCACGTTCATGCCGCCGACGTCGTCGACCGCCTCCGGGTCGGGCGCCGTGATCGAGAAGCCGAACAGGCCGAGCTGCTCGCCGAACGCGCTCGCGTCGTGCCGCACCGCCAGGCCGGCGGCGACGTTGCCCGCGCACCAGCGTCGTGTCGGGTCGAGGACGACGCCGGCGAGCTCTGCGGGTGCGGCGGCGCACGCGCTCGTGCCGCACTCGGCGTCGCTGGTGCACTCGCGCAGCCCGTTGCGGAACACGACGCCGCGAGCGAAGCCGCGCACCTCGAGGTCCTGCACGCGAGCGCCGTACGTCGCGGGCGGAAAGACGACGCCGTAGAGCGCGTCGCGGCGCGCGTCGGGGACGGCGCCGTCCGCGGCCGGCACGGCGGGCCCGACCAGCGCGAAGCCCGCGCCGTCGAGCGTGACGCCGCTCGCGAGCGCGAGACCGGTGCACGCGAAGCGCTCGACGTCGCAATCCCCGCGAGAGGTCGTGCACACGATGTCCGCCGTCAAGCGAAAGTCGGCGACCACCGTGTCGCCGCACGCGCACGGCTTGACGCCGTCGCCGCAGTCGGTCGCGCCGCTCGGCCGCTCCGCGTCGCCGCAGGCGGCCAGCACGAGGACGCACGCCAGCGTCGCGACCAGCCTGCCGTCGAGCCGTGGGGCCATCGCCCCGTGTTAGCGTCGGCGCGCTCGCGCCGGCAACGAGAAATCGCGCGACCCCACTTCCTTCGCCTTCGTTCGCGCGCTAGGCGGGCGGCACACCGCGTGTCGACGCGCGCCGCCGGGCCCCCAGCACCGCTGCGAGGCGCGCACGACACCCCAACGAGGGGAGGGAGGCCTCGGTGCGCATTGCAGCCCGGTATTCCTTTCAAGCGTCGTCGTTCCGTTCCTTGCAAGTCTTTGTAATCGCGGCCGTGCTCGCGGCGGATCTCGCGGCCGCGGCAGCGCCGCATCCGAGCCTGCTGCTCGACCAGCGCGAGATCGACGAGCTGCGCACGGTCCTTGCGAGCGAGGATCCGCCACGTCACCTCGTCGAGGCGTATCGGGCGACCCTCGACGGCGCGCCGCGCGGCGCCGACGTCGCGACGCGCTTCTCGCCCGCGATCTACACCTCGGATTGGCACGACCGCTATCGAGCCGCGCTCGAGGACGGGACGCGTGCGTCGGACGCCGCGCTCGCCTGGGCGCTGACCGGCGACGTCGAGTACGCCGAAGCTGCGCGCACGATCCTGCTCGCGTGGACGCGCGCGACCGTCGGCGGCGGCCGGCAGCACGGCGTCGCCGACATGGGCTTCGTGGGTCTCGCCTGGGCCTACGACCTGATCCACGGCGTGCTCGACGCGACCGACCGCGGCATCATCGAGGACTGGCTGCTGCGCGTCGCTGCACCGCTGCACGACGGCTGGCACCCGAACGGGCCGACCGCGGAGTACTACGTGGACCACTACGGGCACGCGGCCTACCAGAACGAGTTCGCCTGGCTGAACCTGCTCTACGGCGCGGTCGGCTTCGTCACCGGCGACCGCGAGCGGATCGAGTGGGCGACCGCGCAGCAGTGGCCGTACGACGACTTCGGCCATCACCCGGAGCTCCGCGGCGCGAACGCGCGCAGCCTGCGCGAGTTCATCCGCGGCGCGATCTACCGCGACTCGACCGCGACGGTGCGGCAGAGCACGCGTGCCTTCTTCGCCGGCCTGCTCGACGTGCCGGAGTTCCTCTTCGGCCTCGTCCCCGACGGCTCGATGTACGACTACTGGCACCGCGGGCCGAGCCCGCTCGCCGGCGGCAAGGGGCAGGGCTACCAGCTGTTCACGCTGCAGGCGATGGCGCTGCTCGCCGAGATGGCGTGGCACGCGGGCGACGACGTCTTCTCGTGGCGTGCGCCGAACGGCAACCGGCTGAAGGACGGTACGGATTTCGCACGGCCCTTCGCGGCCCACGCGAACCATCCCCTGGAGGATGCAGGAATGACGTTCCTCTACGAGCTGATCTACAGCCACCACGCCGACCCGGCGGACCTGGCGCTGCTCGAGTCCTCCGGGCGGCGCAACGACCCGTCGGGACACTTCATGCGGCACAAGTTCCCGCTCGTCGGCTACGCCCGGCGCACGAGCGGCGCTCCCGAGACCGGCCCGCGGCCGACCCCGGCTCCGCCTCCCGGCGACGAGGACGGCGGACCGCAGCCGACCTCCGCGTGG
>JBFMAS010000644.1:0-7042 GCA_040755575.1 Thermodesulfobacteriota bacterium | reverse complement strand
TGGTCGCCGATCAAGGCCGCGACGTCGAGCAGGCGAACGCACGCCGGCGACAGCCGGCGCAGCCGGCGCTCGAGCACCTCGACGACGCTCGACGGCAGGGCGAGGTGCTCCGTCAAGAGCCTGCTCCGCCAGCCCCGATCACGGTCCAGCAACGCGAGCTCGCGGTCGCGCCCGACGAACGGCGTCCGGTGCCCCGCGGCCGGGCGTGGCGCCGGCCGCTCGGGCGCCGCGTCCGACGGTGCGGCGTCCGTCTCCGCGCGCGACAGCGGCGCGATGAAGCGAAAGCCGCGGCGCGCGATCGTCTCGACGTAGCGCGGCGCGCGCGCGTCGTCGCCGAGCGCGCTGCGGATCTCGGCGATCGAGGCGTTGAGCACCTTCTCCTCGACCGCGACCCCGCTCCAGACCGCGTCGAGCAGCTCCTGCTTCGTGACCAGGCGGCCCGCGCGCTCGACCAGGTGGCGCAGCACGGCCCACGTCTTCGGGCGCAGGGCGATCGCATCCGACCCGCGCCAGAGCCGCTCGTCGGCGAGGTCGATGCGGAAGGGGCCGGTCGAGAGCATCCGCGCGCGTACGTCCCACGCACCCGCCGGCGGGTCAACGAGGCGGCGTCAGCCGAGCAGCGGGCGGCCGCCGCCCGGCGGATCGCCGCGCAGCTTGTACTTCTCCACGCGCTGCGTCGGCGTCTTCGGCAGCGCGTCGCGGAACTCCCACTGCGTCGGCACCTGGAACTTGGCGAGGCGCGCGGCGGCGAAGGCGCGCAGCTCGTCGGAGCTCACCTCGCCCCGCGCGACGACGAACGCCTTCACCTCCTGGCCGAGCACCGCGTGGTGCACGCCGACGACCGCGACGTCGGCCACCTGCGGGTGCTCGCGCAGCGCCTTCTCGACCAGCACCGAGGAGATGTTCTCGCCGCCGCGTCGGATCACGTCGCGCTTGCGGTCGACGAAGTAGAGCCAGCCGTCCTCGTCGAGCCAGCCCAAATCGCCTGTCAGGAACCAGTCGCCGTGGAGCGCCTTGCGCGTCTGCTCCTCGTCGCGGAAGTAGGCCGCCATGCGGTAGGGCGACTCGACGGCGATCTCGCCGGTCTCGCGCGGCCCGAGCTCGCGGCCGTCGTCGTCGAGGATGTGCACCTTGACGCCTGCGAGCGGCGGCCCGGCTGAGCCCGGGCGCGGCTTCGCGTCGAGGGGCTCGAGCGTGACGACGCCGGCGTCGGTCGAGCCGAAGCACTCGACGATGTGCGGGATGCGGAAGCGCTCCTTCACCTTGTCGCGGATCGGCGCGCTGCCGAGCCCCAGCACGACGCGGATCCGGTGCGTGCGCTCGAGCTCGCTCGGCTCCTGCGCGAGCAGGATCGCGAGGATCGTGCCGAGCGTGAAGAAGGCGCTGGCGCCGGTCGCGTGCGCGAGCGGCCAGAACTCCGAGGCCGAGAACGCGCGCGGGAAGGCGAACGTGCAGCCGGCCTGCTGCGCGGTCGCGGCGCCCGACCACGCGTTGCCGTGGAACAGCGGCCCGACGGTGAGGATGGTGTCGTCCGGGCCGATCCGCATGCCCGTGACGAAGAACTCGCTCGAGCCGCCCGTCCGGTCGTGGGTGAACAGCACGCCCTTCGGCTTGCCGGTGGTGCCCGAGGTGTAGAGCAGCGTCGAGCCGTCGCCGGTGCCGACGCGCACCGGCACCTCGTCGTCCGTGCTCGCGGCCATGAGCTCGTCGAAGCGCTCGGCGCCCGGCACGTCGCCGAAGGAGGCGAGGCGGGTCGCCCTCGGGCGCGTCATCTCGGGCGAGGTCACGTTGCCGGTCGCGCCGGCGGCCGTGAGCAGCACGCGCGGCTCCGCGTGGCCGATCACATAGGACAGCTCGCCGGCGCCGAGCTGTGCATTGACGGGGTTCAGGACCGCGCCCGCCTTGAGGGTGCCGAAGGCGGCGACCAGCCACTCGACCGAGTTGCCGAGCGCGAGCGTCACGCGGTCGCCCTTCTCGACGCCGAGGGCGCGCAGCGCGTTGGCCGCACGGTTCGTGAGCCGGTCGAACTCCTCGAAGCTCACCGTCCGCCCCTCGTGCACCAGGTAGGGATGGCGGCCGCGCTCGCGGCGGTTGCGGGCCAGGTTGTCGAGGAACAGCATCATCACTCCGTCTTCAGGACCGCGGCAGGCCGAGCGCGCGCTGCGCGAGGATGTTGCGCTGCACCTCCGACGTCCCGGAGATCAGCGTCGACGAGCGCCGCGTCGCGTACTGGTGCGCCGCGAAGCCGTGGTCGGGCGAGCGCGCCTCGCGGCCGGCGAGCTGGCCGAAGGGGCCCTGCAGCTCGAGCGCGAGCGTCGCCACGCGCTGCGCGAGCTCGCTGCCGAACACCTTGTGGCGCGAGGCGTCGAGCGGATCGCCCGCGCCGCGCAGCGCCGCCGTGACGCTGCGCAGTCCCGCGAGACGGAGGATCTCGAGCTCGACCCACGACTGCGCGAGTGCCTGACGGTGCGCCGCGGTGACGTGCCCCGGCCGCTCGCCGTCCGCGACCTGTCGCGCGTAGCGGAGAGCGCGCGCCAGCGCCGTGCGCAGCTCGCCCGACATCTCGAACACCCACAGGTCGCGCTCGGCCGCGAGCGCGCCGTTGACGATCGTCCAGCCGTCGCCCGGTGCGCCGACCAGACAATCGCGGGGCACGGCGACGTCGTTCAGGAACACCTGCGCGAAATGCGGCTCGCCGACCAGGTTGTGGATCGGGCGGATCTCGACGCCGGGCAGCGCCATGTCGAGGAGGAAGACGCCGAGCCCGTGGTGGCGACGCGAGCGCGGGTCGGTGCGGGCCAGCACCAGGCACCACTGCGCAATCGGCGCGTGGCTGGTCCAGATCTTCGAGCCCGACAGCACGAAGCGGTCGCCGTCCTCGGTCGCGAGCGTGCGCAGCGAGGCCAGGTCCGAGCCCGAGCCGGGCTCGGAGAAGCCGAGGCACCAGACGTCCTCGACCGCGAGGATGCGCGGCAGGAAGCGCCGCTTCTGCCCCTCGGAGCCGTAGCGCAAAAGCGTCGGCCCGACGACGCCGAGGCTCACCATCTGGCCGAGCTGCGGCGGCTCGAGCGCTGCGGTCTCGTCGTAGAAGATCATCTGCTCGACGAGCCCGAGGCCGCGCCCGCCGTACTCCTTCGGCCAGGCGAGGCCGAGCCAGCCGCCGCGCGCCAGCATGCGCGCCCAGGCCACCATCGCGTCGGCCCCGGGGTGCTCGCTCGAGCGCCCGGGCGACTCGAGGATCGCCGGCGCGGGCGGCGGGTGGCTCTCGAGCCAGGCGCGCAGCTCGTCGCGGAAGCGCAGCTCGCCGGCGGTGAGCGCGAAGTCCATCGCGGACGTTTTTGGCGAAGCGCCGCGCGGGAGTCCAGCGCGCGTCCGAGCCGGCGCGGCTCGCGCGGCGGCGCCGCGTGGCATACGCGGCGCCCGAATGCACGCGAGCACGCGCGTTGACACCCGTCTCCGTGCGCGAGTACCACCGGGCGACGGTGACGCACCGGAAGGAGCAGCGGGAATGAGCGCGCAACCCGACGTCGTGCAGATCGTGCCACCGGGCAGGCTCGTCTACGGGATGCAGCTCCCGATCCAGGCGCAGAGCACGATGTTCGTCGCGCCGTGGGAGGAGTCGGCGGGCGCCGACGAGCTGCGCCGCATCGCCCAGGCCTGCGACCGCAGCGGCTTCTTCTACGTCGCCGTGTGCGACCACGTCTGCGTGCCGCGCGAGCGTGCGGCCGCGATGAACACCACCTGGTACGACACGGTCGCGACGCTCGGCTTCCTCGCCGCGGCGACGCGCCGGGTGCGCCTGCTGTCGCACGTCTACGTGCTGCCCTACCGCCATCCTCTGCTCACGGCGAAGGCGTTCGCGACGCTCGACGCGCTGTCCGAGGGGCGCGTGATCCTCGGCGTCGGCGCCGGGCATCTCGAGGGCGAGTTCGCGGCGCTGGGCGTCGACTTCGCGCGCCGCGGCAAGCTGCTCGACGAGGCGATCGACGCCGTCAAGCAAGCGTTCCTGGAGGAGTTCCCGACGCACGCAGGGGCGCGCTGGAGCTTCGCCGATCTCGGCCAGAAGCCGCGTCCCGTGCAGAAGCCGCGGCCGCCCATCTGGATCGGCGGCTCGACGCCGGCCGCTCTCCGGCGCGCGGGGGAGCGCGGCGACGGCTGGCTGCCGCAGGGGACGCCGCGCGCCGAGCTGCCGCAGGCGATCGCGACCATCCGCGAGCACCGCAGCAAGAGGCTCGGCGACGCGCCGATCGAGATCGGCACGATGAGCGAATGGCTCTTCCTGGGGGAGCCGTCGTTCGAGGTCGGGCCGAACACCCGTACCGGCTCCGGCGAGGAGATCGCCTGGCACCTGCGCGGGCTCCGCGAGCTCGGCGTCAATCACTGCGGCGTCCGCTTCCGGGCGCGCTCGTGCGACGAGCTCGTCGAGCAGATCGAGCGCTTCGGCGTCGAGGTCGGCCCGCTGCTCGACGCGTAGCCGCGTCGCGTCAAGCCAAAGAAGGATCCACGCATGCTGCTCGAGAACCGCATCGCCATCGTCTCCGGCATCGGCCCCGGCATGGGGCGCGACATCTCGCTCTCCTTCGCGCGCGAGGGCGCGGACGTCGTGCTGGCCGCGCGCGGCCAGGACAAGCTCGAGGCGGTCGCCGCTGAGGTGCGCGCGCTCGGTCGCCGCGCGCTCTGCGTGCCGACCGACATCGCCAGGCCCGAGGACTGCGCGCGCCTCGCGAAGGCGGCGCTCGACGAGTTCGGCCGCATCGACGTGCTGGTCAACAACGCCTTCAAGGGGCCGAGCTTCAAGCGCTTCGAGGACGAGGACCTCGCCGCCTGGCGACAGGTGTTCGACGTCAACGTGTTCGGCTCGCTGCAGCTCACGCAGGCCGTCGTGCCGGCGATGAAGGAGCAGGGCGGCGGCTCGATCGTGTTCATCAACTCGATGTCGATGCGCATCATCGAGCCGACCCACGGCGGCTACGCCGCCTCGAAGGGCGCGCTGATGACCGCGGCGCAGGTGCTGGCGAAGGAGCTCGGGCGCTACAAGATCCGGGTCAACAGCGTCGTTCCCGGCTACATCTGGGGGCCGTCGCTGCAGGGCTACTTCAAGCTGCTCGCGCAGCAGCAGGGGACGACCCCCGAGGCGGTCTACGACTCCGTCGCGAGCCAGACCGCGCTGCACAAGATCCCCGACTCCGAGGAGATCTCCGGTGCCGTCGTGTTCTTCGCCTCGGACCTGTCGCGGGCCGTCACCGGGCAGGCGCTCGACGTCAACGGTGGGCACTTCTTCCACTGAAGGGGGACTCGGCTCGGGAGCAGCCGGCGGCGCGCATTGACTTGACCGCCCGCGGGCGGGAAAGCGGATGGGTGGGCAACGACGCTTCCGCCGACGCCGCGGCTGCGAGCGACCTCCTGACCGCTGCCCGCGAGGCCCTCGCGCGCCGCGCCTGGGACGACGCGTACCGGCTGTTCGCGCGCGCGGACGCGGCGCGGAAGCTCGCCGGTGCGGACCTCGAGAGCTTCACCGAGGCGGCGCGCTGGTCGAGCCGCTTCGCCGAGGTGGTCGAGCTGCTCGAGCGAGCGGAGGCCGCGTACCTCACGGCTGGCGACGTCGTCGCGGCGGGGCGCGTCGCGCTGCAATGCGCCGTCGAGCACCACATGCGCGGCAACATGACCGTCGCGGTCGGCTGCACGCTGCGCGCCCGAACGCTGCTCGAGGACCAGCCCGAGTGCCGCGCGCACGCTTTCCTCGAATGGTGCCTGGGGCGCGCCACGATGGAGCAGGGCAACTACTCGAGGTCGCGCGGGCACCTGGAAGCCGCCTTCGCGATCGCGCGCCGGCACCACGACCGCGACGTCGAGGCGTTGACCAAGCACGACCTCGGGCACATGGCGATCGCCGAGGGGCGTCCCGAGGAGGGCCAGGCGATGGTCGACGAGGCGGTCGCGCTCGCGCTGAGCGGGGCGCTCCGCCGCAACGTCGCCGGCATCATCTACTGCGGCACGATCTGGGCATGCCGCAACCGCGGCGACCTGCAGCGGGCCGCCGAGTGGACGGAGGTGTCGACGCGCTGGTGCGCGCGCGAGGAGGTGAGCGGCTTTCCCGGGCTGTGCCGTGCGCACCGCGCCGAGATCCTGCGCCTGCACGGCGACCTCGACTCGGCCGAGCGCGAGGCGTCGGCCGCCGGCGAGGAGCTGCGTACCGCCTACCCGGCGATGGCGGGCTTCGCGTGGCGCGAGATCGGTGACGCGAGGCTGCGTCGCGGCGACCTCAAGGGTGCGGCGGAGGCGTATCGCGAGACGATCGCCTTCGGCACGGACCCGCAGCCGGGCCTCGCGCTGCTGCGGCTCTTCGAGGGCAACGCCGAGGCGGCGCGCCGCACGCTCCAGCCCTCGATCGCCAGCGAGCAGTACCTCGTGCGGAGCAACAAGCCGTACGTGCTGCCCACATGGACGACGATCCTGCTCGCGTGCAACGACGTCGCGGGCGCACGAGCGGCCGTCGAGGAGCTCGACGCGCTGGCCGCGACGCTCGGCACGCAGACGGTGGCCGCGTCGGCGGTGTGTGCGCGCGGCGAGCTCGCGCTCGCGGAGGGCCGCCACGACGACGCGCTGCAGTCGCTTCGCCACGCCTGGCAGATCTGGTGCGACAGCGACCTGCCGTACGAGGCGGCCCGCGCGCGTGTGCTGCTCGCCGACGCCCACGCTGCGATGGGCGACGCGGACGCGGCGCGGCTCGAGCGCGAGGCCGCGCGGCAGGTGTACGATCGGCTCGGCGCGAGGCGCGACGCACAGCTGGTGGCGGAGCGGCTCGCGCGCGCGTCGGCGGCGGCGAGCGACCTCAGGGACGCCGGCGAGCAGCGCGTGCGCGCGACGTTCGTCTTCACCGACATCGTCGGATCCACCGCCCTCGTGGAGGCGATGGGCGACGAGGCGTGGGGCTACCTGCGGCTGTGGCACGACAGGGCGCTGCGCGCCTGCTTCGCGCAGCATCGCGGCGAGGAGATCGACCACACGGGCGACGGCTTCTTCGTCTCGTTCGCGAAGCCGC
>JBFMAS010000643.1:0-28010 GCA_040755575.1 Thermodesulfobacteriota bacterium | reverse complement strand
CGAGCGGCGCGGCGACGCGGCGCCGACGCCCGCGACCGAGGAGCCGCGTCGTCCGAGCCCCGCGAGCACGGCCGCCGTGTCCGCCGGGCCGGGGGCGACGGGCGCGACCCCGCCGCCGGTCAATCTCAAGGAGCTCAAGCGGCTCGAGATCCACGAGCTCGCGCAGATCGCACGCAGCTTCAACGTCGAGGGCGCGTCCGCGATGCGGAAGCAGGAGCTGATCTTCGGCATCCTGCAGGCGCAGACCGCGCAGTCGGGCTCGATCTACGGCGAGGGCGTGCTCGAGATCCTGCCCGACGGCTTCGGCTTCCTGCGCGCCCCGGACTACAACTACCTGCCCGGGCCGGACGACATCTACATCTCGCCGTCGCAGGTGCGTCGCTTCAACCTGCGCACGGGCGACGTCGTCTCGGGGCAGATCCGTCCGCCCAAGGAGGGCGAGCGGTACTTCGCGCTGCTCAAGGTCGAGAAGATCAACTACGAGGAGCCCGAGCGCGCGCGAGAGAAGATCTTGTTCGACAACCTGACGCCGCTCTACCCGAACCAGCACCTGAACCTCGAGCACCGTCCGGACGAGGTGACGACGCGCGTCCTCGATCTGATGACGCCGATCGGCAAGGGGCAGCGCGGGCTGATCGTCGCGCCGCCGCGCACCGGCAAGACGATGATGCTGCAGAACATCGCGCACGGCATCACGGCGAACCATCCCGAGGTGGTGCTGATCGTGCTGCTGGTCGACGAGCGTCCCGAGGAAGTGACCGACATGCAGCGCTCGGTGAAGGGCGAGGTCGTGAGCTCGACCTTCGACGAGCCGGCGACGCGCCACGTGCAGGTCGCCGAGATGGTGATCGAGAAGGCGAAGCGCCTCGTCGAGCACGGCAAGGACGTCGTCATCCTGCTCGACTCGATCACGCGGCTCGCGCGCGCCTACAACACGGTGGTGCCGCCGTCGGGCAAGATCCTGTCGGGCGGCGTCGACTCGAACGCGCTGCACAAGCCGAAGAAGTTCTTCGGCGCGGCGCGCAACATCGAGGACGGCGGCTCGCTGACCATCATCGGCACGGCGCTGATCGACACCGGCAGCCGGATGGACGAGGTGATCTTCGAGGAGTTCAAGGGCACGGGCAACATGGAGATCCACCTCGACCGGCGCCTGATCGACAAGCGCACCTTCCCGGCGATGGACATCAACCGCTCGGGCACCCGCAAGGAGGAGCTGCTGCTCACGCGCGAGGTGCTGAACCGGGTGGTCATCCTGCGCCGGCTCCTGTCCCAGGCGAACCCCGTCGAGGCGATGGAGTTCCTGCTCGACAAGATGCAGCACACCAAGACCAACGCCGAGTTCATCGCGTCCATGAACTCATAGCCGCGTCGGGGCGCGCCGGCGGGGCTGCCGGCGCACCAGTTTGTTGCGCCGTTTCGGGGGCTTTGCTAGCGAACCACGGTTGAGCGCCGAGCTGGCGCCGTGGTCCGGGCGCCTGCGTCCGGCCGATTCGAGGAAGGAAGACGATGCCCGAGCCGACGATGAAACAGCTCCTGGAGGCCGGAGTCCACTTCGGCCACCAAACGAGCCGCTGGAACCCGAAGATGAAGCGCTACATCTTCGGCGCCCGCAACGGGATCTACATCATCGATCTCCAGCAGACGGTGAAGATGTTCCGCGACGTGTACCGCGAGGTGCGCGAGCTCGCGGCGTCGGGCGGCGTGATCCTGTTCGTCGGCACCAAGAAGCAGGCCCAGGAGCCGATCCGCGAGGAGGCCGAGCGCTGCGGGCAGTTCTACGTCAACAACCGCTGGCTCGGCGGCATGCTGACGAACTTCCAGACGATCAAGGCCTCGATCGACCGCCTGAAGAAGCTCGAGGAGATGCTCGCCGACCCCGCGACGCAGGAGCGCTACACCAAGAAGGAGATCCTCAACTACTCGCGCGAGCTCGAGAAGCTGATGTCGTCGCTCGGCGGCATCAAGAACATGCGCAAGCTGCCCGACGCGATCTTCGTCATCGACCCGAAGAAGGAGGAGATCGCCGTCAAGGAGGCGAACAAGCTCGGCATCCCGGTGATCGCGGTGGTCGACACCAACTGCGACCCGGAGGTCGTCGATTACAAGATCCCGGGCAACGACGACGCGATCCGCGCCATCCGGCTGTTCTGCTCGTCGATCGCCGACGCGATCATCGAGGGACGCCAGGAGTTCGAGGAGCGGCTGCGCGGCCAGGGCGAGGAGACCGGCGCCGAGCAGGAGAGCAGCGCGAGCGCCGCGGAAGGTACCGCACCGACGGGCGCCTGAGAGCGCGGGTCCAGCGCGGCGCCTCCGGCCGCGCGAAGCGGCCCGGGGCTCGCTCGTCGGTCGCGCGATCGCGGCGAGCGGCATCGACAGGTCGACAACAACCGCGCCGGTGAAGCTTCGCCGGCCGAGCGCATCGAGGACAGACGAGTTGGAAGTCACAGCGTCACAGGTGAAGGAGCTGCGCGAGAAGACGGGCGCCGGCATGATGGACTGCAAGGCGGCGCTGGTGTCCGCCGGCGGTGACTTCGAGGGCGCCATCAAGTACCTCCGCGAGAAGGGCCTCGCGACGGCCGCGAAGCGCGCCGGCAAGGTCGCCGCGGAGGGCGTGATCACGGCGCGGCTGCTCGGCCCCACGGAAGGCGTGATGCTCGAGCTCAACTGCGAGACCGACTTCGTCGCGAAGACGCCGCAGTTCCAGGAGCTCGCCACCCGGCTGCTGTCCGCGTTCGCCGGGCGCAACGACGTCGACGGCGTGCACAGCGCACAGGACCTCGACCTCGCCTCGATCCAGGTCGACGGCGGAAAGCCGATCGCGGACGTCGTCGCCGAGTCGATCGCCTCGATGGGCGAGAGCGTCGTCGTGCGCCGCGTCGCGCGCTTCGCGGTGAAGCCCGGCGAGGGCGCCGTCGGCTCGTACGTCCACGCGGGCGGCAAGATCGGTGTGCTCGTCGAGGCGCGCTTCCAGGGCGCCGCTCCGTCGGCCGACAAGGCGGCCGAGGTCGACAAGCTGCTGCGCGACATCGCGATGCAGGTCGCCGCGGCGAGCCCGCGCTACGTCCGCCGCCAGGACGTCCCCGAGTCCGAGCTCGAGCGCGAGCGGGAGATCTACCGCACGCAGGCGGCGACGTCGGGCAAGCCCGCGCAGGTCGTCGAGCGCATCGTGCAGGGCAAGATCGAGAAGTACTTCGCCGAGTTCTGCCTGGTCGAGCAGGAGTTCATCCGCGACCCGCAGACGACGGTCGGCAAGCTCGTCGAGAGCACGGCCAAGGCGGCCGGCGTGCCGCTCGAGATCACGCGCTTCGTCCGCCTCCAGCTCGGCGAGTCGTCGGCCGAGGCCTGAACCGTTCGGTCGCCGGTGGCTGCCGCGCTCGCCTATCGCCGGGTTCTGCTGAAGCTCAGCGGTGAGGCTCTCGCCGGCAGCGCGGGCTACGGCATCGACGACGAGCTGCTCACGCGCTTCGCGGGCGAGATCGCGGAGGTCCAGAAGCTCGGCGTCGAGCTCGCCGTGGTGATCGGCGGCGGCAACATCTTCCGCGGCGTCGCCGGCATCAGCCACGGCATCGAGCGCTCCACCGCCGACTACATGGGCATGCTCGCGACGATGATGAACAGCCTCGCGCTGCAGGCGGCGATCGAGCGCTTCGGCGTGCAGACGCGCGTGCTGTCGGCGCTCGAGATGAAGGAGGTCGCGGAGCCCTACATCCGGCGGCGCGCGACCCGCCATCTCGAGAAGGGCAGGGTGGTGATCTTCGCCGCCGGGACCGGAAATCCGTTCTTCACCACCGACACCGCCGCGGGCCTGCGTGCGGTGGAGATCGGCGCCGAGATCCTGTGCAAGGCCACCAAGGTCGACGGCGTCTACGATTCCGATCCCATGTTGAACCCCTCGGCCGTGCGCTATCGCGAGTTGACGTACCTCGACGTCCTGAGCCAGAAGCTAAAGGTCATGGATTCGACGGCGATCTCGCTGTGCATGGACAACGATCTGCCGGTCCTCGTCTTCAACCTGCTGGAGCCGGGCAACTTGAAGCGCGCCATGCTCGGCGAGCCGATCGGTACCGTCGTGCGAGGAGGCACCTCGTGATCGACGACGTCTTGAGCGAGCTGAAGCGCGAGATCGAAGAGACGGCGAGCAAGCTCAAGAAGGAGTTCGCCAAGGTACGCACCGGGCGCGCCTCGACGGCGCTGCTCGACGGGATCCTGGTCGAGTACTACGGCTCCCGTACGCCGCTCAACCAGCTCGCCACGGTGAATGCCCCCGAGCCCCGTCTTCTCGTCCTGACGCCGTTCGACCGATCGGTGATCGGCGAGATCGAGCGCGCCATCAAGGCGTCGGACCTCGGCCTGAACCCGATCAACGACGGCAAGCTGATCCGCATCCCGATCCCCGAGCTCACCGAGGAGCGCCGCCGCGACCTAGTCAAGCATGTGAAGAAGATTGCCGAGGACTATCGCGTGTCGATGCGCAACCACCGCCGTGACGCCAACGAGATGCTCAAGGAGCTGCTGAAGGAGAAGCAGATCTCGGAGGACGATCACCGGCACGCGCACGACAAGGTCCAGGCCTTGACCAACGAGGGTATCGAGCGCATCGACCGCACGCTGAAGGCCAAGGAAGAAGAGATCATGGTGGTGTGAGGTGGCGATGATCGCAAAATCCAGCCGCTCGAGCCTCGCGCTCCAGGGTATCGACCCCAGCCGCTTGCCACGTCACGTCGCGATCATCATGGACGGCAACGGGCGCTGGGCGCAGGGGCGCGGCTTCGACCGGATCTACGGGCATCGCCGCGGCAAGGACTCGGTCAAGGCGATCGTCGAGCTCTCGCGCGAGATCGGCATCCAGTACTTGTCGCTGTACGCGTTCTCCGCCGAGAACTGGGGTCGGCCCGCGGCCGAGGTGAACGCGCTCATGCGGCTGCTCAAGCGCTACCTCACCACCGAGCTCGACCGCATGATGAAGAACGACGTGCGGCTGCTCGTCATCGGCAACGTGAAGAAGCTGCCGCGCGACGTGCAGCAGGCGCTCAAGGTGAGCGTCGAGACCACCCGGCGGAACAAGGGCCTCACGGTGACCCTCGCGCTGTCGTACAGCGCGCGCGAGGAGATCGCCGCCGCGGTACGCGCCGTCGCGAAGCGGGTGCAGCGCGGCGAGATCGAGCCCGAGTCGATCACCGAGGACACGATCGCACAGAGCCTCGGCACGGCCGGCATCCCCGATCCGGACCTCCTGATCCGGACGAGCGGCGAGGTGCGGCTGTCGAACTTCCTGCTCTGGCAGGTCGCCTACACCGAGATCTACATCACGGAAACGCTCTGGCCGGACTTCCGCGAACCCGAGTTCCTCGAGGCGCTCCGCCAGTTCCAGGCGCGCGAGCGACGCTTCGGCCGCCTGCCGGAGCGCGGGGACCAGGCCCGCCTGCGTGCTGCGAACTAGGCTCGCGACCGCTGCGGTCGCGATCCCGCTCCTCATCTGGCTTGTGCTGGCGAGCCCGAGCTGGGTGTTCGCCGGCTTCGTCGTCGGCATCACCGCCGTCGGACTGCACGAGTTCGCGACCATGGCGCTGCCGGGTCACCGCCTTGCGCGCCTGTTCGCGATCGTCGCCGGGCTCGGTTTCGCGGGCGCGGTGGTCGCGCAGCGGCCGGCGGCGCTCGGGGTGGTGCTGTTCGTGGTCGTCGCGGGCGGGCTCTTCCTGTCGCTCTTCGACGAGGACATGCCGGGTGCGGTCGCACGCTTCGCCAACGCGCTCGTGGCGGCGCTGTACGCCGGCTTCCTGCTTCCGCACGTCGTCGCGTTGCGGCTGCTGCCGGCCGGCGGCGAGCGCTGGGTGCTGTTCGCCATCGCCTGTGCGATGGGCTCGGACACCGGCGGCTACTTCGCCGGGCGCTTCGCCGGGCGCACCAAGCTGATGCCGCGGGTCAGCCCGAGCAAGACGGTCGAGGGCTCGGTGGGCGGCCTCCTCGGCGCCGTGCTGCTGGCCATCGGCGCCTGGCTCGTCCTGCCGCCCCCGGGCAGCAGCCTGGAAGAGCTGGTCTTTCTCGGCCTCGCGATCGGGGTCCTCGCGCAGGCGGGCGACCTCATCGAGTCGCTGCTCAAGCGGGCCTACGGCGCGAAGGACTCCGGCTGGGTGATCCCCGGCCACGGCGGCGTGCTCGACCGCATCGACAGCCTCGTCTTGCCGTTCGTGTTCGCGTACTATGTCAATGCCGGCCCGATGCCCTGATCTCGTCGGGCAGGCGGGAGATATCTCGATATGGTGACCAGCGTCATCGCGGCGATCGTCGTGCTCGGCCTCCTGATCTTCGTGCACGAGCTCGGGCACTTCCTCGCCTGCAAGCGCGTGGGCGTCGGCGTGCTGAAGTTCTCGCTGGGCTTCGGCCCGACGCTGTTCTCGCGCCGGGTGGGCGAGACGGAGTACGTCGTCGCCGCGATCCCGCTCGGCGGGTACGTCAAGATGATCGGCCAGGAGGACGACGGCAGCGAGCCGGATCCGGCGACGGCGTCGCAGCCGAACTCGTTCGCCGTGAAGCCGCTGTGGGCGCGCGCGCTGATCGTGGTAGCCGGTCCGCTCGGCAACCTGGTGTTCGCCGCGCTGCTGCTCGCGCTGCTGTTCGCGACCGGCGTCCCGGTGCTGAGCTCGACCGTCGGCAACGTGAGCGAGGGGATGCCGGCGGCGCAGGCCGGCCTGCAGGCGGGCGACGAGATCGTCGCCGTCGACGGCGAGCCGATCGACCGCTGGGAGCAGCTCTCGAACGCGATCCGCGCGAGCGACGGCAAGCCGGTCGAGCTCGAGGTGCGGCGCGGCGCCGAGGAGTTCAGCGTCCGCCTCACCCCCCAGCGCACCGAGGGAAAGACGATCTTCGGCGAGGCGACGCCGATCTACGTGATCGGAGTCGAGCAGTCGGACAAGATCTTCACGGAGCGCAGCAACCCGATCGCCGCCATCTGGCTCGGCATCCAGCGAACGGCGGAGCTGGTCGGCCTGACCGTGCTCACCCTGGTGAAGCTGTTCCAGGGCGTGGTGTCGGCGTCGACCGTGGGCGGTCCGCTCACCATCATGACGGAGGCCGGCAAGCAGGCGCACAACGGCTTCGCCGCGCTCGCGTTCTTCATGGCGCTCCTGAGCGTGAACCTCGGCGTCCTGAACCTGCTGCCCATCCCGATCCTCGACGGCGGGCACCTGCTGTTCATGGGCGTCGAGAAGATCCTCGGCCACCCGATGGAGATCCGCCACCGCGAGATCGCGCAGTCGGTGGGCATGTTCCTGCTGATCTCGCTGATGGTGTTCGCGCTCTACAACGACCTGCATCGGCTGGTGGTCGGCTAGCGGGCGGCCTGCCGCCGGGCGACCCCCGGCGGGTCCTCCTTCGTGCTCCTCCTCGGTATCGACACGACGACGCGCGTCGGCAGCGTCGGCGTCGTCCGTGCTCCGATCGTCGCGCCGGCGCACGAGGCGCCGTCCAGCGCGATCCGCAGCGACGTTGCCGGGCGCTGCGAGGTGCTGGCCGACGTCGTGCGCCACGCCGGGCTCGAGCACGGCTCCGCGCTGCTCGCGTCGATCGACGAGTCGCTGGCGACGGCCGGGGTCGCGCTCGAGGAGGTCGCCGCCATCGCCGTCGCCTCGGGGCCCGGGTCGTTCACGGGCCTGCGGGTCGCGCTCGCGACGGCGAAGGGGCTCGCCCTCGGCAGCACCGTCGCGCTGGTCGGAGTTCCGACCCTCGAGGCGCTGGCCTGCACGCTTCTTCCCGGCTGGCTCGAGCCCGGGCTCGCGCAGGAGATCCCTCCCGGGACGCTCGTCGCGGCATGCCTCGACGCGCGCAAGGGGGAGGTCTACGGGGCGATCTTCGCCGTGCGCGCAGAAGAGCACGGCTCGTCGTGCGTGCTCGAGCGGCTCACGCCGGATCGGGCCCTGCGCAAGCACGCGTTCCGCGAAACGCTCGCCGCGCTGCTCGCGCGCGGCGAGGCCGGCGCGCGCGCTCTCTTGATCGGTGATGGAGCGGAGCGTCATCGCGCCCAGATCGTCGACGCGCTCGAGGGTAGGGCGGTCGCGTTACCCTTTGCGCGGTATCACCCGCGCGGCGCCGCGGTGGCGCGCGTCGGCGCCGCTCTGCTCGCCGCCAACGGCCCCGACGACCGCGCGGAGCTCGTTCCACACTACGCGCGCGCCTCCGAGGCGGAGATCGCGCGTGCGCGGAGCGCCGACGAAGGACCTTCGCGTTGACAAGCCAAATCCCTCGGGCCTACAAGTAAAGTGCACTGCCCTTCGGGCCGTCGATGGTTCGGCGAAACGAGCCGTCCCACGAGAGGTCTCCAGGAGGAACTCGATGGAGAAGCGTGACGAGGAGTTGATCCGGTCGCTCATCGACCGCGACGCAGAACTGCGCAAGCACTACCTCGAGCACGAGGACTTCGAGCGTCAGCTCGCTCGCTTCAACGACAAGCCGCACCTCTCCGCGGATGAAGAAATCGAACGCAAACGTCTGCAGAAGCTCAAGCTGGCGGGCAAGGATCGCATGATGGAGATCCTGTACCGCTACCGCAGCGGAGCCGACTCGCAGGCTCACTGAGCGGGCGGCCGCGGCCGCCTGCGACAGCTCGGCCCAGCGCCCCGAAGACCGCGCGGGGCGCCCTTTCCACGGCCATCCGTGTCCGGTCGATTTTCCGCCGGGCAACGGTTAAACGCCGGGGATGCGCCACATCATCTCCGTGCTGGTGGAGAACGAGTTCGGAGTCCTCGCCAGGATCTCCGGCCTCTTCAGCGGCCGCGGCTTCAACATCGAGAGCCTGTGCGTCGCCGAGACCACGGAGCCGACGGTGTCGCGCATCACGCTCGTCACCAGCGGCGACGACCGCGTCCTCGAGCAGATCACGAAGCACCTGAACAAGCTGGTGAACGTGATCAGGGTGAGCGACTTCAGCACCGTCGATCACGTCGAGCGCGAGCTGGTGCTGGTCAAGGTCACCGCCGATGCGAAGACGCGCGGCGAGGTGCTGAGCGTGGTCAACATCTTCCGCGGCAAGGTGGTCGACGTCGCGAGCGAGTCGTACATCGTCGAGGTCACCGGCACGGAGGACAAGATCGCGGCGTTCATCAACCTGCTGCGTCCGTTCGGCATCAAGGAGGTCGTGCGCACCGGCATCGTCGCCATGTTCCGCGGCGCCGAGGTGCTCGCTGCGCACGTGGACGAGACCCCGGCGGTGAGCGCGGAGGGTCACGAGGGACGACTCGCCCGCGAGGGCTCGGAAGCGGACTTCGTCTGACCGAGGGACGCACGCGACGCGTGCGGCCCGGAGGCCCATCGGAGGAGCGAAGCAGCGAAAGCCGCCACCCCGAACCATGGCTCGACGGGGGCGATGTGAAACGAGGGACTTCGGAATGGCACTGAACATCTACACGGACAAGGACGCCGACCTGAGCCTGCTCGAGGGCAAGAAGGTCGCGGTGATCGGCTACGGCAGCCAGGGTCACGCACACGCCCAGAACCTGCGCGACAGCAAGGTCGAGGTGTGCGTCGGGCTGCGCAAGACGAGCCCGTCGTGGGCCAAGGCGAAGAACGCGGGGCTCGACGTGCGCGAGACCGCCGAGGCCGCGGCGTGGGCCGACATCGTCATGATGCTCGTGCCCGACGAGATGGGCTCCGAGATCTTCGAGAGCGAGATCAAGCCCGGCCTCAAGAAGGGCGACTACCTCGCCTTCGGGCACGGCTTCAACTTCCACTTCAAGAAGATCGTGCCGCCGGCGGACGTCAACGTGTTCATGGTGGCGCCGAAGGGCCCGGGCCATCTGGTGCGCAGCGAGTACCAGGCGGGCCGCGGCGTGCCGTGCCTGATCGCCGTCGGCCAGGATCCCGCGGGCAACACCAAGCAGGTGGCGCTCGCGTACGCGAGCGCGATCGGCGGCGGTCGCGCGGCGATCATCGAGACGAGCTTCCGCGAGGAGACCGAGACCGACCTGTTCGGCGAGCAGAGCGTGCTCTGCGGCGGGCTCACCGAGCTGATCCGCGCCGGCTACGAGACGCTGGTCGAGGCGGGCTACAGCCCGGAGATGGCGTACTTCGAGTGCCTGCACGAGGTGAAGCTGATCGTCGACCTGATCTACGAGGGCGGCATCGCGAACATGCGCTACTCGATCAGCAACACCGCGGAGTACGGCGACATGACGCGCGGCAAGCGCATCATCGGGCCCGAGGCCCGCGCCGCGATGAAGGAGATCCTGAAGGAGATCCAGTCCGGCAAGTTCGCCGAGGAGTGGATGACCGAGTACCGCTGCGGGCTGCCGCACTTCCGCGAGCTGCGCAAGGAAGGCGAGCACCACGAGATCGAAGCGGTCGGCGCGAAGCTGCGCGCGCTGATGCCCTGGATGCAGTCGAGCCGCCTGGTCGACAAGTCCCGCAACTAGTGGCCGCTCCAAGGCGGATCCCGCTCGCGGCGGACGGCTATCCGCTGATCGGCGGCTCGGTCGCGGCGGCCGTCCTCGCGGCGCTGGCGGCGTCGCTGACGGGCGGCGCCGTCTCGACCGGGCTCGTCGTGCTCGCGGTCCTGATGGCGGTGCTGGCGGCCTTCCTGGTCAACTTCTTCCGCGACCCCGAGCGCGCGACGCCGGCAGGGACGAACCTCGTGATCTCGCCGGCGGACGGCCGCGTGATCGTCGCCGAGGCGAGCGTCGACGAGCCGCGCTTCCTGCACGGCCGCGCCGCCAAGGTGAGCGTCTTCATGTCGCCGCTCGACGTGCACGTCAACCGGGCACCGGTCGACGGCGAGGTGACGGGCGTCCACTACAACCCGGGGAAGTACTTCGCCGCCTTCGCCGAGAAGGCGTCGCTCGACAACGAGCAGAACGCGGTCGTCCTGCGCGGCGAAGCGGGCCGCCAGGTCGCGTTCGTGCAGATCGCCGGCTTCCTCGCCCGGCGGATCGTGTGCCGTGTGAAGCCTGGCGATCGTTGCAGGCGCGGCGAGCGTGTGGGAATGATCAAGCTCGGATCCCGGGTCGACGTCTTCATCGCCGGTGACGTGGACCTGAGCGTCAAGGTCGGCGAGCGCGTGAGGGCCGGCGAAACCGTGCTCGGGGTGATGCGATGATCGAACGCGATGTTTCACCGCCGGGGTCCCGACGCGTCCGCCTGCTGCGCGGGGGCGCAGCCGAGCGTCGCGCCTCGCTGCACAAGGGCGTCTACATCCTGCCGAACCTCTTCACGACGGGCGGCCTGCTGCTCGGCGTGTACGCCATCATCGCCGCGAGCCGCGGCGATTTCCTCACCGCCGCAGTCACGATCGTCGTCGCGCACCTGTGCGACGGGCTCGACGGACGGATTGCGCGGCTCACCAACACGACGAGCCAGTTCGGTGTCGAGTACGACTCGCTCGCCGATCTGGTCGCCTTCGGCGTCGCGCCCGGCATCCTCGCCTACCGCTGGGCGCTCGAGCCCTGGGGCGCCTGGGGCTGGCTCGCGGTGGGCCTGTTCGTCGCCTGCGGTGCGCTCCGACTCGCGCGCTTCAACGTGCAGTCGAGCCACGTCGAGAAGAAGAGCTTCGTCGGCCTGCCGATCCCCGCGGCCGCCGACATGATCGCCGCCACGGTGCTGCTGTACTACTTCTTCGGCGGCGAGGGCGCGGCGAACAAGCACCTCGTGCTGCTGCTCATGATCTACGCGCTCGCCTTCCTGATGGTGAGCAACGTCCGCTACAACAGCTTCAAGGACCTCGACCTGCGGGCGCGCATGCCGTTCTACGCGGTCGTCGCGATGCTCGTGCTGCTGACGCTGGTGGTCGCGCAGCCGCAGATGCTGTTCTTCGGCGTGATCCTCGCGTACGTCGCGTCGGGCCCGATCGGGCTGGTGGTCACCCTGATGCGACGCCGCGGACGCCGCCGCCCGGCGGCGGAGCATCGCGTCGACGGTGCACGCAGCGCATAGGGCGAGCCGCTCCGCTCAGGGATCGCTCGACTGCCCGCCCGGTCCGCGCACGCACCAGACGCGCGCGAGATCTCCCTTCGGCGCGACGATCACCCCTCCGCTGCCGACGCCGAAGCGCTCGCGCAGCGCCCTGGTCGGATCCGTGGGATGCGTCGTCGCGGACCAGTAGTTGTCGTCGGTCGAGACGTCCTGGAAGGGGTGGCCGGGCGACAGCGAGGGCGTGTCCTGGGTGGGGTCGCCGAGGCTCATCAGCTCCCACTCCGTCGGGGCACGCCAGCCGCGACGCCCGCCCGTCGTCACGCCGAGGCAGGCGAACTGGGCGTTCTCCCACGTGACCAGGTTGGTGGCGGGCGAGCGCTGCCAGACGAGGCCGGTCTCCTTGTCGAGCACCGCCAGGCCGCCGTAGTGCGGCAGCACCTTGAAGCGGCTGGAGCCGCTCGGCACCACCCTGTCCCAGGCGGGAGGGGAGGCCGCCCGGCCGGTGTCCGTGGCCGCGACCACCAGGGCCGCTGCGAGTCCGAGGATCATCCGTGCGCGCATCGCGTCTCCTTCCGGGGGCAGCCGGGGCCGGGGGCCGGCGGTGGCAACGGCTCGATCGTGAAGCACGGCGTGCTCGTCCACCATCACGCGAACATGCGATGCGAGGCATGCTTGACGACGAGACACGGCGGTCGAGCGGCGTCGCGGCTCGCCGCCTCGCGTGCTGCGATCAGGCGGCCTTCTTCGGGCGCCCGCGCGAGCGAGAATCCGCCGCCCTGGCGCGCAATGATCTCGTGCGGGCTTGACACCCGTCGGGAAAACAGGTTTTCGCTCCAGGGATAACCCTTCGAAGGACCACCCCGGGATCCATCTATGAGTCAAGATTGGGGATACCAATGGGGCCTGCCGACGGCGGCCTCGAGCTACGCGAGCGACATCGACTGGCTGATGTGGCTCCTGCACGCGGTGATGATCTTCATCTTCGTCGCGTGGGGCATCTTCTTCGTCTACTGCCTCTTTCGGTACCGGGCTCGCGACGGCGAGCGGGCGGTGTACCACCAGGCGGGCGAGTCGGCCTCGTTCATTCCCGACGGCCTGGTGCTCGCCTTCGAGATCTGGCTGATCCTCGCCTTCGGCATCCCGCTGTGGGCGGCGATCAAGCAGGAGACGCCCCCGCCGGACGAGTCGATGACGGTCAACCTGGTCGCGCAGCAGTTCGCGTGGAACTTCCAGTACCCGGGCCCCGACGGCAAGTTCGGGCGGCGCAACGTGGCGCTGGTGACCGCCGAGAACCCGATCGGGCTCGATCCCGACGACCCGGCCTCCAAGGACGACGTCGTCACGATCAACAACCTGAACGTCCCGAACGGCAAGCCGACCATCCTGCGGATGACGTCGAAGGACGTGATCCACAGCTTCCAGGTGACGGAATTCCGCAACAAGCAGGACGTGGTGCCGGGGCTCGAGACCATGCTGTGGTTCGAGCCGACGGTCGCGGGCAAGTACGAGATCGGCTGCGCTCAGCTCTGCGGCCTGGGCCACACGAAGATGGTCGGCAACGTCTTCGTGCAGAGCCAGGACGAGTTCGACGGCTGGCAGAAGGAGCAGCTCGCCGAGAAGCTCGGGACGACCGGCACCGCGGACGCGCGCACGGTCACGCCGGCCGCGGACTCGCGATCCTGACCCCCGCCGAGCACGATCACCTTCCGGTGCCAGCAGGCAGCAACGCAGGAGAGAAGTGGTGAAAGACGCACACGGTCACGCCGGCGCGCACGGACACGTCGAGCCCCAGTCCTTCATCTGGAAGTACGTCTTCTCGGTCGATCACAAGGTCATCGGGATCCAGTACCTCGTCACGTCGTTCCTGTTCCTGCTCGTCGGCTTCTCGATGATGCTGCTGATGCGCTGGCAGCTCGCGATCCCGACGCCGGCGGACGACTTCGATCCGGAGAAGCTCGGGATGATCCGCAGCCTTCTCAACTGGATGTGGCCCGAGAAGATGCCGTACGGCTTCATGGACCCCGAGTTCTACAACCAGCTCGGGGCGATGCACGGCACGATCATGATCTTCCTCGGCGTCGTGCCGCTCGGCGTCGCGGCCTTCGGCAACTACGTCCTGCCGCTGCAGATCGGCGCGCCGGACATGGCGTTCCCGCGTCTCAACATGATGTCGTACTGGACGTACTTCGTCGGCGGGATCGTGCTGATGGCGAGCTTCTGGGCTCCGGGCGGTGCGCCACAGTCGGGCTGGACGTCGTACGCTCCGCTCTCCGTCGTCGCTCCGGCCGGCCAGACCTACTGGCTGATCGGCATGGTGATCATCATCACGTCGTCGCTGTTCGGCGCGATCAACTTCATCGTGACGACGCTCAACATGCGCGCGAAGGGCATGACGCTCGGCCGCATGCCGGTCTTCTGCTGGGCGCAGCTCGTCACCGCCGTCCTGCTGCTGCTCGCCTTCCCCGTGCTCGAGGCGGGCGCGCTGCTGCAGCTCCTCGACCGCGTCGCCCACACGAGCTTCTACATCCCGAAGGACATGATCTACGGCGCGACCGTCTTCCCGCGCGCGGGCGGCGGCAGCCCGATCCTCTGGCAGCATCTGTTCTGGTTCCTCGCCCACCCCGAGGTGTACGTCCTGCTGCTGCCGGCGTTCGGCATCGTCGCCGAGATCATCGCGACCAACACACGTAAGCCGCTGTTCGGCTACAAGGAGCTCGTCGGCTCGCTGATCGTCATCGGCATCCTGAGCTTCGTCGTGTGGGCGCACCACATGTTCCTCTCCGGGATGCGCACGAGCCTCGCGAACCTGTTCGTCACGACGACGATGACGATCTCGATCCCGTCGGTCGCGGTGCTGACGTGCCTGCTGCTGAGCCTGCGCGGCGGCTCGATCCGCTTCAACACGCCGATGCTGTTCGCGCTCGCCTTCCTGCCGATGTTCGGCATCGGCGGGCTCACCGGTCTGCCGCTCGGCTTCGCGCCGACCGACATGCACCTGCACGACACGTACTACGTCATCGGCCACTTCCACTACGTGGTCGCGCCGGGGAGCCTCGTCGCCCTGATGGGCGGGCTCTACTACTGGTACCCGAAGATGTTCGGCCGGAAGATGAACGAGACGCTCGGCAAGGTGCACTTCTGGCTGACGATCATCCCGATGAACTTCGTCTTCTTCCCGCTGCTGATCCAGGGCATGTGGGGCATGCAGCGCCGCCTAGCGGTGCCGACCGACCAGTGGCACAACCTGCCGGTGCAGGGCTGGAGCATGATGATCGGCATCGCCGCCGCCGTGCTGTTCGTCGGCCAGATTCCGTTCGTGTTCAACTTCTTCTGGAGCCTCAGGAACGGCGAGAAGGCGGCGGAGAACCCCTGGAACTCGACCACCCTCGAGTGGGCCTGCCCCTCGCCGCCGCCGCACGGCAACTTCACCCGGGAGCCGGAGGTGTTCCGCGGGCCGTACGAGTACAGCGTCCCCGGCCACAAGAGCGACTACTGGCCGCAGGACGAGGCGGCCTGAGCGCCGGCTTCAGCGCAGCTCGCAAAGAGAACCGACAGGAGTGCGAAATTGAGCACAGCCGCCATCGCCGAAACCAACACCGGCATCTCGAACGCGAAGCTCGGGACGTGGACCTTCCTTGCGTCCGAGATCATGCTGTTCGGCGGGTTGATCAGCGCCTACGTGATCCTGCGCAGCGGCAGCGCGCACATGGTCGTGCCGCCGCGCTCGATGATGGGCGTGCCGCTCGCGACCTTCAACACGTTCGCGCTCATCACCAGCTCGGTCACGATGGTGCTGGCGCTGGCCGCGATCCAGGAGGGCAACGTGCAGCGCTTCGCGCGCTGGATCGGCTGCACGATCGGCGGCGGGCTGATCTTCCTGATCGTGAAGGCGTACGAGTACCACCACAAGTGGGAAGAGGGGATCACGCTGTCGAGCAACCTGTTCGGCTCGTTCTACTACACGCTGACGGGGCTCCACGTCCTGCACGTCACCGGCGGGCTCGTCCTGATGCTCTACATCCTCGTCGCCGGGCTGCGCGGCCGCTTCACGCCGGCGAGCCACGACCGCGTCGAGTCTGCCGGTCTGTACTGGCACTTCGTCGACCTGGTGTGGGTCATCCTGTTCCCCATTCTGTACCTGCTCTGAGCAGGAGGATTTCGAGATGAGCGTCAAGGCCACCACGCACGGAGGAACCGTCAAGCACGGCGCGGTCGACAAGTCGGCCGAGGTCCGGACCTATCTCGTCATCTTCGGCTGCCTGGCGGTTCTCACCCTGATGACCGTCGGGGTCGCCTACATGAACCTGCCGCACGCCGCGGGCGTGGTGATCGCGCTCGTCATCGCGGCGGCGAAGGTGTTCCTGATCGCCGCGTTCTTCATGCACCTGCGCGGCGAGGGCCGGCTGATCAACTGGTCGCTCGCCGTGTGCCTCGCCCTCGTGCTGGTGCTGATCGTCTTCGTGCTGCCCGACCTGGGGATCCATCCGATCGAGGACGCGGCGCGCCGGGCGGCGCACGAGATCGAGGCCGTGTCGCACGGGCACTACCCCGGGACGCCGCCGGCTGGAGCTCCGGCACACTGATGCGACCCGCGGGCGCAGCACGTCATGCGATCGTCGCCGCGCCGGTCGTGGCGCTGCTCGCCGACCCGCGCACCGCGGCCGCGTGCGCGGTGTGCTTCGGCGGTCAAGAGAACGACTGGACGGGCGGCTTTCTCCTCGGCACGACGCTCATGCTGCTCCTGCCGCCGCTGATCGTCGTCGGCGCCGGCTTCGCGATCTACCGCGCCATCAAGAAGCAGGAAGCGCGTCTCCGCGAGCGCGACGCGCAACGAGCGCCGAGCTGACCGGGGGGCCGGTGGCGGCGTCGCCATCACGGCCCAAGGTATTCATCGTCGGCGGCGGCTTCGCCGGCCTGGCCGCGGCGAAGGCGCTGGCGGAGGCGCCGGCCGACGTCGCGGTGATCGACCGCCGCAACTACCACCTGTTCCAGCCGCTGCTCTACCAGGTCGCGACGGCCGCGCTGTCGCCGGCGGACATCACCTCGCCGATCCGCACCATCCTGCGCGACCAGAGCAACTGCGAGGTGGTGCTGGCCGAGATCTCGGGGGTCGACGTCGCACGACGGCGCCTTCTGGTGGAGCGCGGCTCGGCACCCTACGACTACCTCGTCCTCGCGACCGGCGCGACGCACGCGTACTTCGGCCGCGAGGAGTGGGCGACGAGCGCGCCGGGACTCAAGACGATCGAGGACGCGACGCACCTCCGCCGCCGCATCCTGCTCGCCTTCGAGTCCGCCGAGTACGAGGGCGACGAGCAGGCGCGGCGCGCCGCGCTCACCTTCGGCATCGTCGGCGCGGGGCCGACCGGGGTCGAGCTCGCCGGCGCGATCAAGGAGATCGCGGGCCGCACGCTGCCGCGCGACTACCGGCACATCGACACCGGCACGACCCGCGTGATCCTGTTCCAGAGCGGCGACCGGGTGCTGCCCCAGTTCGCGCCGTCGCTGAGCGCGCGCGCGCAGCGCGACCTCGAGCGCATGGGAGTCGAGGTGAGGCTCGGCTCGCGGGTGACCGACGTCACGCCCCGGGGGGTCTACGTCGGCCAGGAGTTCATCGCGCTGCGCAACGTGTTCTGGGCGGCCGGCGTGAAGGCGAGCCCGCTCGGCGCCGCGCTGGGCGTGCCGCTCGACCGCGCGGGACGCGTGCTGGTGGGTCCGGACCTCGCGATCCCGGGGCATCCCGAGGTGTTCGTCGTCGGCGACCTGGCGGCGGCCCCGTCGGTGGATGGCGGAGCGCCCATCCCCGGCGTCGCGCAGGCCGCGATCCAGATGGGCCGCCACGCGGGCGAGACGATCGCCGCGGAGGTCGCGACGCCCTCGTCGCCGCCGCCCCGAGAGCGGTTCGTGTACCGCGACAAGGGCTCGATGGCGGTGATCGGCAGGGCGCACGCGGTGGCACAGATCGGCCGGCTCGAGCTTGGTGGCTTCCTCGCCTGGCTGCTCTGGGGCGGCGTCCACATCGCCTTCCTGATCGACTTTCGCGACCGCCTCACGGTGCTGCTGAGCTGGTTGTGGGGCTGGCTGTCGAACGCGCGCGACGCGCGGCTCATCACCGGTGAGCCGGTGCGCATGGAGGTCGAGAGCGTGCGCTCACGACACTTCGTGCCGGCGGAAGCGAGCGGTCGCGACCGGGAAGCGTGACCGAAGCCGCGACGGAACGCGGCCGCGCGGGGGCGCGCCGCCGTCAGCCCGCGCCGCGCTCGTCGCCCACGCGTCGCAGGTCGCCGCGAAGCCTCAGCATCGCCTCGGGGTCGCGCACGTCGTAGGTGCCGCGCACGCGCGACTCGGCGTCGACCAGGACGAAGCGCTGGCTGTGCAGGATCGGATCCTCGCCCGCAGCGGTGTCACCGTCGGCCACCGGCAGCTTGAGGCCCTCGAGCGCGAGGCGGCGAATCTCCTTCTCGTCGCCGGTGAGGAACAGCCAGCGCGCGCGATCGGCGCCATGGCGCTCGGCGTACGCGGTCAGCACCTCCGGCGTGTCGCGCTCGGGGTCGACGCTGATCGAGACGAACTTCGCGCCCGTGACGTCGTCGCTCTGGCGCACGAGGCGCGACATCTCGGCCGTCATCGTCGGGCAGATCGCGGCGCAGTGCGTGAAGACCAGATCCGCGACCCACGGTGCGCCGGTCAGGTCGCGGCGCGTGATCGGCCGCCCCGACGCCTCGATCAGCGAGAAGTCGGGGACGGTCGCGAGGACGGGCAGCGGCTCGCCGCCGCCCTGACGCGCCGACACGCTGAGCCACCACGAGGTGCCCGCCGCGGCGAGCAGCAGGACGGCCAGCACCAGGCCCGTGCGCGCCGCCGAGCGGCGCCGCGCGGCGGCGGCCGGACGCACGGATTCGCTGCCGGTCGCGACGGTCATGCGAGCCCCACGTCGAGCGGTCGCGAGGCGAGCGCCCGCGCGGCGAGGAAGGTCAGGACGGCGAACGCGCAGGTGACGAGCAGCGACAGCGCGAGCGCCGGCACGTCGGCGCCCACGGTCGCCGTGCCCGCGTAGAGGCAGCGGCGCAGGGCGGCGACGCCGTAGGTGAGCGGGTTCAGCAGCATCAGACCGCGCAGCCACGGCGCCGCGCCCGCGGCCGGGAAGAACGCACCCGACAGAAGCCACATCGGGATCAGGACCAGGTTCATGATCGCGTGAAAGCCCTGCGTCGACTCCATGCGCCAGGCGATCAGGAAGCCCAACGTGGTGAGCGCGAACGCGACCACGAACAGGATAGCGACCGCGAGCGCCAGATCGAGCAGGCCGAGCCGCAGCCCGAGGAGCGGCGCGGCGGCGAGCAGCAGGAGCGCCTGTCCCAGCGCGAGCGTCGTGCCGCCGAGGATCTTGCCGAGCACGACCGTCGAGCGCGCGACCGGTGCCACCAGCACCGCCTGCAGGAAGCCCTCGCGCCGGTCCTCGATCACCGAGATGGTCGAGAAGATCGCCGTGAACAGCACCACCAGCACGATCGTGCCCGGGTAGAAGTACTCGGCGTAGCCGACGCCCTCGGTGCCGGCGGGACGGAACGACTCCGCGAAGCCCGAGCCGAGCAGCAGCCAGAACAGGACCGGCGTCGCGAGCGCCCCGATGATGCGGCTTCGCTGCCGGTAGAAGCGGACGATCTCGCGCTGCCAGAGCGTGAGCGTCGGGCGGATCAGGGTATCCATGGGCCGCATCATAGCGGAAGCGCCTCAGCTCTCACCGTCCCAGAGACGATGACCCGTCCGCTGGATGAAGACGTCCTCGAGCGTCGGCTTGCCGACGCTGACCGCCTCGATCTGGCCCGGGAAGGCGTCGAACAGCATCGGCACGAACTCGTGCCCGCGGGGCCGCCGGATGCGCAGCATGCCGTCGACCACGCTGACCTCCTGCGAGAAGCGCTCGCGCACCTTGGCCGCGAGCTCGAGCGGGGCGCGCGTGCGGGCGACGATGACGTCGCCGCCCACGCTGTCGCGCAGCACGTCCGGCGTGTCGAGCGCGACGATGCGGCCGCGGTCGATGATCAGCAGCCGGTCGCAGCGCTCCGCGTCCTCCATCAGGTGCGTCGTGATCAGCACCGACAGCCCGTCGCGCGCGCGCGCCTCGCGGACGTACTCCCAGAGGTCGAGGCGCGCGCCCGGATCGAGCCCGGTGGTGGGCTCGTCGAGCAGCACGAGCGCAGGGCGGTGCAGCAGCCCCTTTCCGAGGTCGACGCGGCGGCGCATGCCGCCGGAGAGCGTCTCGACGCGCGCGTCGGCACGATCGCGCATCGCGACGCGGCCGAGCATCTCGTCGATGCGCTGCTCGAGCGCGGCGCCCGAGAGGCCGTAGAGGTGGCCCTGATGGCGCATGTTCTCGCGGACGGTCAGCTTGACGTCGAGGCTCGGCGCCTGGAAGACGACGCCGATCTGGCGCCGCACCGCGTGCGGCTCGCGCACGACGTCGTGTCCGCCGATGCTCGCCCGTCCCGAGGTCGGCGCGAGCAGCGTCGACAGGATGCGGAACAGCGTCGTCTTGCCGCCGCCGTTCGGCCCGAGCAGGCCGAAGATCTCGCCGCGCCGGACGCTGAACGAGAGGCCGTCGAGGGCGAGCGTGTCGCCGTAGCTGTGCCGCAGCGCCTCGACCGCGAGGATCTCGCTCTCCCGTCCGGGGCCCCCGGAAGCCGCCCGGATCAGAGCGGCACCTTGTCGAAGGTCATCAGCGCGAGCAGCGCCGGCAGGTAGATCACCGACACGCGCAGCAGGGTCAGCGCAGCCTCACGCGAGCGCTCGCGCGCGGCATGGACGCCGGCGGCGAGGTAGGCGCAGCCGAGCAGCAGCGCGCCGTAGAAGTAGAGCGGGCCGGTGAGGTGCACGAGCGACGGCGCGAGGCTCACCGGCAGCAGCGCCATGCAGTAGAGCACGATCTGGCGCGCCGTGCTCGCGCCGCCGGGATCCTCGACCGGCAGCATCGGCTGGCCGCCGCGCGCGTAGTCCTCGCGGTGGTTCCACGCGATCGCGAGGAAGTGCGGGAGCTGCCAGAAGAACAGGATCGCGAACAGCACCCAGGCCTCGGCGCTGAGCGCGCCGGTGGCCGCGGTCCAGCCCATCACCGGCGGCAGCGCGCCGGGCACGGCGCCGACGATGGTGCACAGCGACGAGCGGCGCTTGAGCGGCGTGTAGACCAGCACGTAGAGCGCGAGCGTCGCGACGCCGAGGCCCGCGGTGAGCAGGTCGACCGCCGTCGCGAGGTAGGCGGCGCCGCACGCGGCCAGCGCGAGGCCGAAGCCGAGCGCCGCGCCCGTCTCCATCCTGCCCGCCGGCAGCGGACGCGAGCGCGTGCGCAGCATCCGCGCGTCGGTGTCGCGCTCGAGCACCTGGTTGAGCGCGCTCGCCGCCGCGGCGACGAGGCTCGTCCCCAAAAGCGTGTGCAGCAGACGCAGCAGGTCGACCGACTCCCGCGCCCCGAGGTAGAAGCCGGCCGCGGTGGTGACGACCACCATCAGCGTGATGCGCGGCTTGACCAGCTCCGCGTAGTCCGCGAGCCGGGACGCCGGGGTGGCGATCGCCACGCTGCGCTGCACCGCTACCTCCGCGCGTCGTGGCGCACGAGCCGGACGTCGTCGCGGTCGACGTCGACCACTCGTTCGACGGCGGTCGCCGTGCGCACGCGCGACCAGGACGACGCGGTGAAGCCCGTCACCATCAGCACGACGGCGACGACGATCGACGCCGGCACCAGCGTCCAGACGATCTCGACGCGGCGCCGGCGTCCCTCGCCGGGAGCGAGCCCGGCCGCGGGGCTCGCGTAGAGAAGATAGAGCACCATCCCGAGCTGGAGCGCGAAGAATGCGCCCCCGGTGAGCCAGAACAGCGCGGCCTGCACGGGAAGCTCAGCTCGTGAAAACGCCTGGGACGGTCAGGAAGCCTTGAAGGTGAAGTCGCTGGTGGCCGCGCCGCCCGCGTCGACCTTGACCTTGCCGCTCTGCGTGCCGAGCTTCTCCTGCCACGCCACGATCTCGTACTCGCCGGGCGGGACGTTCTCGATCGTGAAGCTGCCGTCCTTGCCCGTCACGGCGAAGAACGGGTGCGGCAGGACGCCGACGTAGCCGGCCATCCAGGGGTGGACGTCGCACTTCACGGCGACCATGACCTCCGGCTTGGTGAGGTCCTTGGTCTCCTTCTGCTTGACGAACTTCGGCATGGCGAAGTTCCAGCCGGGGTTGTTCTTCGGCATGCCGTGCACGTTGTGCAGCGTCGAGTCGCTGTTGAGGAACTTGAGCGGCTGGCCGGTCTGCAGGCCGACGACGCGCGGCGTGTAGAGGCAGCCCTTCTGGTCGATGACCGCGGGCTCGCTCTTCGCTGGGAAGTTCCCGGGCACCTCCTTCAGGTACACGAAGACGTTCTGCAGGCCGCCGCCGTCGCCGACCACCACGTCCTCCGAGTTGGCGCCGCCCGGGTGGGCAGCGGCGCAGACCGGATCGGCGTCCATCTTGAGCTTCGAGGGAGCGGGCGGCGTCCCCGAGAACGTGACCTTGCCGGAGATCTTGCCCTGTGCAGCGGCGATTGCCGGCGTCAGCAGAGCCGCCGCGGCGACCAGCACAGACAGCCGACGTACCCCTCGTGTCCATCGCTCGTTCATTCTCGCTCCTCGTGGCGAAGGTCTACCCTTGAACGGCACCCGTGGCGGTCCCGGGCATCCGGGAGGGGCCCAACTGGGTGCCAACGATCTGCCCCGCTCGGCCGAATTACGCGATAGGTGCGATACCAAGATCACCGTAGGGCGGCAAGCAGAGCGAGCGCTTCACCTTGACACACCTGGTCTGCACTTCTAAGCGAGAAGGCATGAGCTCGGTTCGGTGCCAGGCCGGTCTGGGGTCCGCTCTCGCGGGACTCTCCCTTAGATGCGCGCCCCTGGCGCCGGCCGGATAGCTGCTTCCCGCATCGAGGAAAGCACGCCGCTCCGCCGATCTCGCCACGGGCGCTCGCAGTTGGCCCCGTGGCGTTCTTGTCTCTAGAGGTCGGGAAGCGGGGTCGGGCGAGCTTCCGGGCAGTTCGAGCTACCGCGGCGGGAAAGGGTCGAACATGGAGCAACGCGGTACAGAGGTGGTTCGGATCTTCGACACGACGCTGCGCGACGGCGAGCAGTCGCCGGGCGCGACGATGAACGTCGAGGAGAAGCTGGCGATCGCCCGCCAGCTCGAGGAGCTCGGCGTGGACGTCATCGAGGCCGGCTTCGCCGCCTCGAGCGAGGGCGACCACGCGGCCGTGCAGGCGGTCGCGGCGGCGGTCTCGACGCCCGTCGTGCTGAGCCTCGCGCGCACCAAGGAGGCGGACATCCTGCGTGCCGCCCGCGCGGTCGACAAGGCGCGGCACCCCGGCATCCACGTGTTCATCGCGACCTCGGACATTCACCTGAAGCACAAGCTCATGATGAGCCGGCAGCAGGTCCTCGAGGCCGCCGGCTGGGCGGTGGACCTCGCGAAGAAGCACGTCGAGCACGTCGAGTTCTCCGCCGAGGATGCATCGCGCAGCGACCCCGAGTACCTGGTGCAGGTCTTCGGCGAGGCGATCCGGATGGGCGCGACCGTGTGCAACGTCCCCGACACGACGGGCTACGCGATCCCCGAGCAGCTCCAGGATCTGTTCGAGTACCTGCGGCGCACCGTGCCCGGCGGCGAGCGCGTCACGTGGAGCACGCATTGCCACAACGACCTCGGCATGGCGGTGGCGAACTCGCTCGCCGCGGTGCGCGGCGGGGCGCGCCAGGTCGAGTGCACGATCAACGGCATCGGCGAGCGTGCCGGCAACACCTCGATGGAAGAGGTCGTGATGGCGATCGACACGCGCCGCGACTACTTCGGGCTGTCGACCAACATCCGCACCGAGCAGATCTATCGCGCGAGCCGGCTGCTCACGCAGGTGACGGGCATCGCGGTGCCGATCAACAAGCCGATCGTCGGCGAGAACGCGTTCGCGCACGAGGCCGGCATCCACCAGGACGGCGTGCTGAAGCACAAGCTCAACTACGAGATCATGCGCCCGGAGAGGATCGGACGGCCCTCGAACAGCCTGATCCTCGGCAAGCACTCGGGACGCGCCGCGTTCGTCGACCGGCTGAAATCGCTCGGCCTGTTCCAGCCGGAGCTCGACGTCAACAAGGCGTTCACCGCCTTCAAGGCGCTCGCCGACCGCAAGAAGAACGTCTACGACGAGGACCTGGTCGCGATCGTCGCCGAGGAGTCGACGCGCGTGCCGAAGAGCTACGAGCTGCTCGAGCTCGAGGCGGCGGCCACCAGCAGCGGCATGCCGAAGGCGCGCCTCAAGGTGCGCATCGGCGAGCGCGAGGCGGAGGCGAGCGCGTCCGGCGACGGCGTCGTCGACGCGACCTACAACGCGCTCGCCGACGTCGTGCAGCGCTTCGGCGACCGTGTGCCGCAGCTCGACCGCTACGTCGTCAAGGCGATCACCGGCGGCACCGACGCCCAGGGCGAGGTGTCGTGCATGCTGCGCGACGGCGACACGGTGGCCATCGGGCAGGGCGCCCACACCGACATCATCGTGGCGAGCGCGCTCGCCTACCTCTCGGCGCTGAACAAGCTCGAGTACCTGCGTACCTACCGCCCGGTCGAATCCGAGCACGGACCCTGAGCCATGACGCATCCCCATCGCATCGCAGTCCTGCCCGGCGACGGCATCGGCCCCGAGGTCACGGCCGAGGCCGTCGCCTGCCTGCGCACGCTCGCCGTGCGCGCCGGCCTCTCGCTCGAGTTCGAGGAGGCGATCATCGGCGGCCGCGCGATCGACGACGCCGGCGTGCCGCTGCCCGACGCCACGCTGCGCCTCGCGCAGCAGTCGGACGCCGTGCTGCTCGGTGCCGTCGGCGGCCCCAGGTGGGACGACCCCCGGTCGAAGGTGCGTCCCGAGCAGGCGCTGCTCGGCATCCGCCAGGAGCTCGGCCTGTTCGCCAACCTGCGCCCCGTGAAGGCGGTCGAGGCGCTGCTCGCGACCTCGACGCTCAAGCCCGAGGTCGTGCGTGGCGTCGACATCCTGGTGATCCGCGAGCTCACGGGCGGCATCTACTTCGGCAAGCCGAGCGAGCGCCGCGAGGGGCGGGCCGGCCGCGAGGCGGTCGACACGCTCCTCTACACGGAGCAGGAGGTGCGGCGCGTCGTTCAGGTCGCCTTCGACCTCGCGCGCGGGCGGAAGAAGAAGGTGACCTCGGTCGACAAGGCCAACGTGCTCAGCTCCTCGCGCCTCTGGCGCGAGGTCGCGCACGAGGTCGCGGCCGGCAACCCGGACGTCGCGTACGAGGACGTGCTGGTCGACGCGATGGCGATGCACCTGATCCGCCGGCCGCGCGACTTCGACGTCATCGTCACCGAGAACATGTTCGGCGACATCCTGACCGACGAGGCGGCGATGCTGCCCGGCTCGATGGGCCTCTTGCCGTCGGCGTCGCTCGGCGAGCGCCGCCGCAAGCTCGGCGACGGCACGGCGATCTTCGGCCTCTACGAGCCGATCCACGGCAGCGCGCCGGACATCGCCGGCAAGGGGATCGCCAACCCGCTCGCGGCGATCCTGTCCTCGGCGCTGCTGCTGCGCTTCTCGCTCGCGCAGGAGAAGGCCGCCGCGCTGCTCGAGGCGGCGGTCGACCGCGTGCTCGCGCGGGGGCTGCGCACCGCGGACCTCGCCGGGCCCGGCGAGCGCGCGCTTTCGACGCAGGAGATGGGCGCCGCGGTGCGCGCGGAGCTGGAAGCGAGCTAGGAGGGCTACAGCGTGAACGACGCCGTCCGCATCGCCATCGTCGGGGCCACCTCCGAGGTGGCGGCCGAGCTGATCGACGTGCTCGCCGCGCGCGGCTTCGACCTCACGGGGCTGCGCGTGCTGGCCGACGAGTCGCTCGCGGGCGAGGCAATCGAGGCGGCGGGCTGGGACGTGCGCGTCGAGCCGGCGGTCGAGGGCAGCCTCGGCGGCGTCGACGTGGCGCTGTTCCTCGGCGACGGCCAGCTCGCGCGCGAGCTCGTGCCGGAAGCGCGCGGGCAGGGCGCGATCGTGATCGATGCGTCGCCGTTCGCGCGCGAGGAGCTCGGCGCGGCGCTCATCCTGCCGGAGGTCAACGCGGCGAGAGTCGAGCAGCTCGCGAAGGACAAGGTCCTCGCGATCCCGGGGCCGCATGCCGCGGGTCTCGCCGCCGCGCTCGCGCCGCTGCACGAGGCGGCGACGGTTCGCCGCGTCGTCACCACGGTCTTCGAGTCCGCCGGCCTGCGCGGGCGCGAGGCGATGGACGAGCTCTCGCATCAGTCGGTCGGGCTCATGCAGGGACGGGGCATCGATCGCCGGCAGTCGCCGGAGCAGCTCGCCTTCAACGCGCGCCCGCAGGCGGCGACGCTCGAGGGCGAGGGCTGGTCGGTCGACGAGCGCCGTCTCGCCCACGAGATCGCAGCGCTGTTCGACGCGCCGATCGACGTCGTCGCGACGGTGGTCCGCGTACCCGTCTTCGCCGGCGCGGCGCAGGCCGTCTACGTCGAGCTCGCGAGCGAGCTGTCGCTCGGCGAGGCCGCGAAGCTCCTGCGCGAGGGCCGCGGGCTCGTCGTCCCCGAGCCTGACGTCGAGGCGCTTGGCGTGCGATTCGAGATCGACGAGGAGGATGCGGCGTCCCGCGAGGACGAAGACGAGGACGAGGACCGCGGCGAGGAGCCGGACCTGCTGCACGACGAGACGCCGGGGCCGGTCGACGTCAACGGCTCGGACGCGGTGCACGTGGCGCGGCTCCGCTCGCTGCCGCGCGACCCGCGCGCGCTCGCGTTCTGGCTCGCGTTCGACGACCTGCGCAAGGGAACCGCCTTGACGCTGGTCGCCACGCTCGAGATCGCGCTGCGCGAGCTGCGCTGAGCCGGGGCACATCGTGCGCTATCGCGCCGTGGTCGCCTACGACGGCACCGCGTACGTCGGCTGGCAGGCGCAGCGTGAAGGTCGGACGCTGCAGCAGACGATCGAGAAGGCGCTCTCGACCGTGCTGCGCGAGCCGGTTCGCGTCTCGGCCGCCGGCCGCACGGATGCGGGCGTGCACGCGCGCGGGCAGGTGATCGCCTTCGACGCGACCCTCGATCTCGCCGACGTGGCGGAGCCGGGCTCGAGCGACGGGCGCTCGCCGCTCGAGCGCGTCTGGCGCTCCGTCAACGCGGTGCTGCCGGACGACGTCGTGCTGCGCACGCTCGAGCGTGCCAGCGCCGACTTCGACCCGCGGCGCGACGCGGTCCAGCGCGCGTACCTCTACCGGATCTGGAATGCGGAGGTGCGCTCGCCCTTCGAGCTGCGCACCGCGTGGCACGTACGCGAGCCGCTCGACGTCGCGGCGATGGCGGAGGCGGCCGGCGCGCTGCTCGGCGAGCACGACTTCGCGAGCTTCCAGGGCGCCGACGACGTGCCACGCGCCAGCGTCCGCAACGTCTCGCGCAGCGAGGTCGCGCGCGACGGCGAGATCGTGCGCTATGCGATCGAGGCCAACTCGTTCGCGCGCCACATGGTGCGCAACGTCGTCGGCCAGCTCGTCGAGATCGGCCGCGGCAGGAAGCCCGTCGCGTCGATGCGCGAGCTGCTCGACGCCCGCGACCGGCGGCTCGCGGCCGCGCCCGCGCCGCCACACGGGCTGTCGCTCGAGTGCGTGCGTTACCCGTGAAGGTCGACGTGCGCTGCAAGAAGTGCGGCCGCGCGAAGCGGCTCGACATCGGCACGCCGCCCGCCGGGCAGCCGCTCGCCGAATACCTGCGGCTCCTGCACGAGCGCCTCATGCACCGGCCGAGCTTCGACTGCTTCGGCGGCCACTTCGAGCTCAGGCCGCCGGTGCCGGAGTTCTGGGAGGTCGACTGGGGAAGCGTCGGCGAGGAGTGACGCGTGGTGCGGCGACATTGATCGACCTCTGTGTGAGCAGAGACCGACGGCGTGCCACCCCGGCGGCAGCGCGAGCGGACGCCGGGCGCCCCGGACGCAGCCCACCGAGACGCCAAGCACTCGAGTCTGTCCGTCGGCACGGCGCGGGTGCGATGCGGCGGCGGGGCTTCCTCTTCCCTTTCCTTCCGGAGACGGCGCACGCGCAACGCAGACGTGAC
>JBFMAS010000642.1:0-4472 GCA_040755575.1 Thermodesulfobacteriota bacterium | reverse complement strand
GCCCCCACCGCCGCCGTCGCCGCCACCGCCGCCACCGCAGGCGGCGAGGACGACGAGCGAGGCGAGAAGCACGCCGCGGAGCGGGCGCGCGGACACGAAGCAAAGCGATCGCGGATTCTGCACGGAGAGCACTCCTTCGATGGATTCCGGAGCGGGGGTCGAGGCGGCGGGTGGGACCGGCGGGCAGCATAGCGTCCCGCGCGCGGGCTGCGGTAGAGCGAATTTTCACCATGCGCCCGGTGCCGCGGGTGCGCCGCGGCTCGCGTCAGCGCTCGGCGGCCGCCGCGATCGACGCCGCGACCTCGCCCGCCGTGCGGACGTCGATCCGTGGATCGCCGCGCGCAGCCGCGAGGACCGCGTCGAGCACGGCCAGGCGCCCGGGATCGACGCCCGTGACGTGGGCGTGGCAGACGAGCACGAACAGCCCGCGGCGCTCGGCCGCTCGCTCGAGCGCCGCGAGCCAGCGCGCGCGCACCTCGGCCGGCGACGCCGGCTCGCGGCGCAGGTAGTGGAAGCCGTCGACGCCGGGCCAGACGAACGGCACCTGCGCGAGGCCGCCCGGCAGCAGCACCGGCCGCATGCCGTCGCCGAGGCTCGCGTCGTAGGCGTAGCCGAGCCGCCGCAGGATCGTCCCGGTGCTCGCGGTGCGCCGCCCGCCCGGCGCGCGGAAGCCGCGCGGCCGCAGCCCGGCCGCATCCTCGAGCGCGCGCGTGGCGCGCTCCGCGAGCCGCGCCTCGCGCGCCGGGTCGAGCTCGCTCCAGGTCTCGTGCAGATGGCCGTGCATGCCGAGCTCGTGCCCGCGCTCGACCACCCGGCGCACGGCCTCGGGGTGGTGCTCGCCGTTCCACCCCTCGAGGAAGAACGTCGCGCGCATGCCGTGGCGATCGAGCAGCTCGAGCAGCCGCGGGTAGCCGATCGCGAGCGAGGGATCGGCATCCGGGCCGCCGAGCGGCCGCGCGCCGCGCAGCGTCCCCGCGCCGACCTCGGCTGCCTCACCCATGTTGTCGAACGTGAAGCAGGCGGTCGCGCGCGGCGGCGCCTCGTCTGGCCCGGACACGATCGACGAGGCTACTCGATGCAGCCGGGGTCGCGCGAGCCGAAGTCGTTCGCCTGCCAGACGGCGATCGCCGCAGGCCACGTTCTCGTCGACCAGGTCGGCCGCCGCGGCCTCAGCGCCCGCCGAAGCGCGGCGGCCGGCGCTCCATGTACGCCTGCATCGCCTCCGCGAAGTCCTGCGAGCGGAACAGCGTCAAGAGCTGCATCAGCACGTGGTGCGAGTGCGACTCGAAGTCCTCCGTCAAGCCATGACGGAAGAGGCGCTTCATCGCCGCGATCGCGAGCGGCGCGTTGGCGGCGATCTTTTCGGCCCAGCGCATCGCCTCCGCCTCGAGCTCCGCCGCCGGCACCACCGCGTTGACGACGCCCATCGCGAGCGCGCGCTCGGCCGGCAGGTCGTCGGCGAGGAACGCGACCTCGCACGCGCGCGCCCAGCCGACGAGCCGCGGCAGGTACCACGTGCCGCCGCTCTCGGGGACGATGCCGCGCTTCGCGAAGCCCGGCACGAGCTTCGCCGCGTCGCTCATCAGGCGCAGGTCGCAGCCGAGCGCGAGGTCGAAGCCGTAGCCGGCGGCCGCGCCGTTGATCGCGCAGACGACCGGCGTGTCGATCTCGTGCAGCACGGTCGTCGGCAGGTGGCGCGTGCCCATGTGCGACACGCCGCCGCCTCCGCCGAGCGCGCCGGCGATGCCCTTGCCCTCCGCCGTGTCCTTCAGGTCGAGGCCGCTGCAGAAGCCGCGTCCGGCGCCGGTCAGAACGATGACGCGCACGTCGCGGTCGCGGTCGGCGTCCTCGAGCGCTGCGGTGAGCGATTCCAGCATCTCGAAGCTGATCGCGTTCAGCCGCTCGGGGCGGTTGAGCGTGACGCGCGCGACGTGGCCGGTCTTGTCGTAGAGCAGGTCGGGCATGCCGATCACCTACGCCAGCCGCGTGCCCCGTGCCAGGCTCCGCTCGGCGCCTCCGGCGGCCGGAGCCGCGGCCGCTCAACCCGCGCTCGCCGACCGCTCCTCGGGCTCCTCCGCGCCCGCGGCGCGCACCAGGCTCACGACCACGTCGCCCGGCTGCGGCTCGGCGAGGCCGTCGACCGTCCGCACCTGCAGCTTGCCGTCCGACTTGAGCACGAGCAGCGGCCGCATGCTGTCCGCGTTCCTCGCCTGGAAGGCCGCGAAGTCGAACTCCTCGGTGAGGGGCGTCTTCTTGACCCTGGGCTCCGGGCCAGCGAGCTCGCCGAGGGCGCGGTGCGTGAGCTCCTCGCCGAACAGCAGGCGGCCGCGGTGCTCGGCCGGCACGGCCTCGTGCCGGCCCTCCTTCCGCGGCGCGAAGGGGAGCTGGTAGACCTCCTGACGGCCGAAGTCCTCGGCGTAGCGCATGCAGGCGAGCGAGTTGACCTCGTCGTTCGAGGTGACGGCGAGCATCCGGCCGAGGCCGCTGTAGTCGATGGCCTCGCGCGTGTCCTCGGCGAGCGCGCTGCCGTACAGGCACGGCAGGCCCGCCATGCGGCAGTCGCGGATGCTCTCGAAGTGCGTGTCGACCAGGAACACCGGGTACCGCTCGTCGTGCAGCGCCCGCGCCACGGCGCGGACCCACGGATCCGCACCGACGAACAGGATGCCCTGGGGATTCGCCTGCGCGAGCCCGAGCCTGCGCGCGAGCACGCCGGCGAGCGAGCCGTAGAGCAGCACCGTGACGAAGACGACGAGGAACGTCACCGGCACGATGTCGAGCGCGCCCGGATAGCCGATCGCGACGAGGCTCAGCGCGAACACGGACGAGATCGAGGCGGCGACGATCCCGCGCGGCGCCATGCAGCAGAGGAAGGCGCGCTCCTGCCAGGTGAGCGGCGAGCGCCACGTCGACAGCAGGACGCCGGCCGGCCGTGCGATCACGATCAGCACCGCGACGAAGGCGAGGCTCGCCCAGCCGATCTCGGCGAGCGCCTCGGGCCGCAGCCGCGCGCCGAGGACGATGAACAGGCCGGACACGAGCAGCACCGTCAAGCTCTCCTTGAACTCGACGACGTGCCGGATCGAAACGCGCGTCTGGTTCGCGAGCACGATCCCCATGACGGTCACCGCGAGCAGCCCGGACTCCTCCTGCAGCACGTTCGCCGTCGTGAAGGCGGCGATCATGAGCATCAACGACACCGGGTTGTGCAGCGTGTCGGGGACCCAGAAGCGCGCCAGCACGACGATCAGGATCCACGCCGCCACGCCGCCGGCGGCGACGCCGAGCACGAGCGTCGAGGCGAGCTCGAGGATCGCACGGCCGAAGCCCTCCCCGACGGCGTCCGCCTGCACCACCGTGAAGGCGAGCACCGCGAGGGTCGCGCCGATCGGGTCGATGATGATGCCTTCCCACTTGAGCAGCGCGCCGACCTTGCCGCGCAGGCGGAGGTGGCGCAGCATCGGCCCGATCACCGTCGGACCCGTGACCACCAGGATCGCGCCGAGCAGCGACGCGACCGCCCAGTCGAAGCCCAGCAGCCAGTGCGCCGCGAGCGTGCCCGTCACCCAGGACACCGCCACGCCGACCGTGACCAGCAGGAAGAACGCGCGCCCCACGTCGCGCAGCTCGCGAAGCTTGAGATTGAGGCCGC
Organism: Thermodesulfobacteriota bacterium; assembly: GCA_040755575.1. Lineage (GTDB taxonomy): Bacteria > Desulfobacterota > Binatia > UBA12015 > UBA12015 > DATCMB01. The sequence continues at coordinate 820 of JBFMAS010000642.1, read as the reverse complement.
CTTCGTAGAGGATCACGGCGACGGACAGCGAGACCAGCGGCAGCAGCAGCTCGCCGAGCAGGACGTCGGGGTGCAGCCAGCCGGTCACCGGGCCGGCGATCAGCCCGGTCGCGAGGAGCAGCAGGATCGACGGCATGCGCAGGCGCCACGAGATCCACTGCGCGAGGATCCCCAGGACGAGGATCGCGGCGAGCTCGATCAAGGTACGGTGCGACAAGGTCGATGCCCCGCGGCTGCGGAACCCCGGCCCCGATCCTAGCTGCCCCGGCGGCGGTGCACAGCCATGTCGATCCGCCGGCTCGCCGTTCGACCAGACGCGGGAGGGACCGATGATGGTCTACATGCTGTCGATCTACAGCGACGAGTCGTGGCTGCGGCAGAGCGCCGAGCGGATGGCCGAGGTGATGGCGGCGCACCAGGCGCTGGAGCGCGACCTGCGGGCGGCCGGCAAGTTCCGCGGCGGCGGCGGCCTCGCGCCGAGCTCGGCGGCGGTCACGGTACGCTTCGGCGCCGGCAAGCCGCGCGTCACCGACGGGCCGTTCGCCGAGACCAAGGAGCTGCTCGGCGGCTTCTACCTGCTCGAGGCCGAGAGCGTCGAGGAGGCCGTCTCGTACGCGCGACGCATCCCCGGGGTCGACGACCGCGCGGTCGAGGTGCGGCCCGTGGCGCACTGGGCGCCGGCGTGAGACGGCTTCAACGCGGGGCACCTCGCCCCACCCGGCAGAGCCGCGCGGGACCCCACTGCCGCGCTCGCTGGCGCTCGGCCGCGCGCTGCGCGCGCGGATCTTGACTCTCGGTCGAGCTGCACTCCTAGCGGCGC
>JBFMAS010000641.1:0-7420 GCA_040755575.1 Thermodesulfobacteriota bacterium | reverse complement strand
CGTGGCGGACGCACGCGTCCCCACGGCCCGCCTGTTCGCTGAAGGACGTCAGGTCGACGAGCGACCCGTGCGATGTGGGCGATCAGGAGGGGAGCGCGCGCGGCGGCTCGGTCGGGGGCTCGTCGGCGGCGCGCGTCGCGGGCGGCGTCGCGGCGACGAGGAGAGGCGCTCCCGCGACGACCGGCGCGAGGACGCGCGGCCGGGCGAGCACCGCCTCGGGCAGGACGCGTGCGAGGCTCGCGTCCATGTGGCCGCAGGTGCCGCTGATGCACGGCCCGTCGCCCGGGCGCGGCGCGGCGTCGGCCTTGCGGTGGCAGTCGCCCTGCCCGCCGGCGCTCGCCGCGTGCGCGTCGCCGTGCGCGGCGTGCTCCGCCTCGTGCCCGGCGTGGTGCGTGCCGTGCGGCGAAGCGCCGTCGTCCGCGACGGGCGCGCGCCGGACGTGCATCGGGCAGTCGGGCGGGCAGCGCAGGCACTCGGCGAGGCTCGCCGCCGGTGCGGCCAGGAGCACGGCCAGGGCGAGGAGCCAGACGAAGAGTGCGCGCAACGACCGCATCGGAGCCGACGTCGGCGCTACCACGCCCACGTCGCGCGCCGCAACCGCGCGCGCGCAAGCTGGAAACCCCGCAGGGTGCGAGGTACACGAGCGCTCGTGCGCTTCACCTCGCTCCTCGCCCCGACGCTCAAGGACGATCCGGCCGACGCCGAGGTCGTGAGCCACAAGCTGCTCGTCCGCGCGGCGATGATCCGCCAGGTGGCGCGCGGGATCTACGACTTCCTGCCGCTCGGCTTGCGCGTGCTCCGCAACGTCGAGCGAATCGTACGCACGGAGCTCGACGCGGCCGGCTGCCAGGAGATCCTGATGCCGGCGGTCTGCCCGGCGGAGCTGTGGCAGGAGAGCGGGCGCTGGGAGCGCTACGGCAAGGAGCTGCTGCGCATCAAGGACCGCCACGAGCGCGACTTCTGCTTCGGGCCGACGCACGAAGAGGTCGTGACGGACATCGTGCGCAAGACCGTGCGCTCCTACCGCGACCTGCCGAAGAACCTCTACCAGATCCAGACCAAGTTTCGGGACGAGATCCGGCCGCGCTTCGGGCTCATGCGCGGCCGCGAGTTCCTGATGAAGGACGGCTACTCGTTCCACGTCGACAAGGCGGACTGCGAGCGCGAGTACCGTCACATGTACGAGACGTACGAGCGCATCTTCGAGCGCTGCGGGCTGCGCTTCCGCGCCGTCGAGGCCGACACCGGCGCGATCGGCGGGAGCATGAGCCACGAGTTCCAGGTGCTCGCCGACTCCGGCGAGGACGCGATCGTCGCCTGCACGAGCTGCAGCTACGCGGCCAACGTCGAGAAGGCGGAGCTGCCGCAGGATGCGAGCCTCGGCCACGCCCCGGCCCCGAGCCGAGCGCTCGAGCGCGTCGCGACGCCGGGGCAGCGCACCATCGAGGAGGTGTCCGGATTTCTCGGCCTGTCGCCCGAGCGCTTCATCAAGACGCTCGTGTTCGTCACGGACGAAGAGAGCGCCGTCGTCGCGCTGGTGCGCGGCGACCACCAGATCTCGGAGGCCAAGCTCAAGCTGGCGCTCGGTGCGCAGTGGGTCGCGCTCGCCGACGCCGAGATGGTGCACCGCACGACCGGCGCCTCGGTCGGCTTCGCGGGTCCGGTGGGGCTCGACGCGCGCGCCGCGCGCATCGTCGCCGACCACGCGCTGAACGGCGTCCGCGGCGCCGTGACCGGCGCGAACCGCGAGGACGAGCACCTCGTCGGCGTCGAGTACGGCCGCGACTTCGGCAAGGGCGTGACGTTCGCCGACCTCCGTCAAGCAAAAGCCGGCGATCCGTGTCCGCGCTGCGGCGGGGGAAGCTTCGAGGAGCACCGCGGCATCGAGGTCGGTCAGGTGTTCTACCTCGGCACGAAGTACAGCGAGCCGCTCGGCGCGACCTTCCTCGACGCCGAAGGCCGGGCGCACCCGATCGAGATGGGCACCTACGGCATCGGCGTGTCGCGCACGATGGCGGCCGCGGTCGAGCAGAACCACGACGCCGACGGCATCATCTGGCCGCTGCCGCTCGCGCCCTTCCCGGTCGAGATCGTCTCCACCTCGGTCACCGACGCGCCCGTGCGCGAGGCGGCGGAGAAGCTCTACGGCGAGCTGCGCGCCGCCGGCGTCGAGCCGCTGCTCGACGACCGCGACGAGCGCCCCGGCGTCAAGTTCAAGGATGCGGACCTGATCGGCATCCCGCTGCGCGTCACCGTCGGGCAGAAGGGCCTCGGCAAGGGGGTCGTCGAGCTGCGCCACCGCAAGGACAGGACCGTGGTCGAGCTGCCGGTCGACGACGCCGCGGCGCGGCTGCGCGAGACGGTCGAGCAGGGGACGCGCGGATGACCGTGCGGCGGACACCGCGGGGCGGAGCCGCGCAGAACGCGAACGTCCGCTCGCGGCTGATCGTCGGGCTCGACGTCTCGACGCTCGAGGAGGCCGAGCGCCTGGTCGACCTGCTGCGCGGCGAGGTCGGCGCCTTCAAGGTGGGCAAGCAGCTCTTCCTGCACGCGGGGCCCGCCGTCATCCGCATGATCCACGAGCGCGGCGAGCGCGTGTTCCTCGACCTCAAGTTCCACGACATCCCCCGCACGGTCGCGCATGCCGGCGTCGAGGCGACGCGGCTCGGCATCTGGATGTTCAACGTGCATGCGTCGGGCTCGTTCGAGATGATGCGCGCGACGGTCGAGGAGGTGAACCGCGCCTGCCGGCGCGAAGGCCTCGCGCGGCCGAAGATCCTCGCCGTCACCGTGCTGACGAGCCTGTCGCGCGACGACCTGAAGCGCGTCGGCGTGCAATCGGGCGTCGAGTCGCAGGTCGTGCGCCTCGCGCGTCTCGCGCGCGAGGCGAAGATGGACGGCGTCGTCGCGTCGCCGCACGAGATCGCGCGCATCCGGCGCGAGTGCGGGCCCGGCTTCCTGATCGTCACGCCGGGGGTGCGGCCCAAGGAGGCGGGCTGGGACGACCAGAAGCGCGTCATGACGCCGGGCGAGGCGATCCGTGCCGGCGCCGACCACATCGTCGTCGCGCGCCCGATCCTGCAGGCGAAGGATCCCGTGCGCGCGGCGCGCGACATCGTCGCCGAGATGGAGCGCGCCTTCGTCGCGCGCCGCACGACGACGCGACGCCTCGCGGCCGTCCGCTGAGCGACGCCGCGCGACGCTCGTGTCGTCTGGCAACATGCTCCGGGGCATCGTCGGCGTGTCGCTCGGGATCCGGCGGCTCGAGGGAAAGTGGACGCTCGGCCAGAACCGCCCGGGCGCCGACTTCGACGGCACGGTCGACGGCCTCTCGGCGCGCGGTCGCGCGGTTGCGGCGGCGTTCGCCGACCGGCAAGCTCAGCAGGATGCGCCGCATGCTTCTCGTCGCGCTCGCCGTCGTGGCGGCTCTGGCCGCCGGCACCGGAACCTCGACCGCCGCGCAGACCTACGCCGAGCAGGTCGTCGAGCGCACGCTCGACAACGGCCTCAAGATGCTCCTGCTGCCGGACCACAAGGCGCCGGTGGCGGTGGTGCAGGTCTGGTACCGCGTCGGCTCGCGCAACGAGCTGCCGGGCCTGACGGGTCTCTCGCACATGCTCGAGCACATGATGTTCAAGGGCACGGCCGAGCACGGCCCGGAGGAGTACTCGCGCATCATCTCGCGCAACGGGGGCAACGAGAACGCCTTCACCAGCGACGACGCGACGACGTACTTCGCGACGCTCGCGTCCGATCGCATCGCCGTCGAGGTCGAGCTCGAGGCCGACCGCATGCGCAACCTGGTGCTGAGCGAGGAGCTGTTCGAGCCCGAGCGCAACGTCGTCGCCGAGGAGCGCAGGCTGCGCGTCGACAACAACCCGATCGCCTTCATGTTCGAGTCGCTCAACGCGGCGACCTACCTCGAGCACCCCTACCGCCAGCCGGTCATCGGCTGGGCGACCGACATCGAGGGCTGGAAGCTCGCCGACCTCAGGCGGCACTACGATCTCTACTACCAGCCGAACAACGCGTTCCTGGTCGCGGTCGGCGACTTCGACCCGCAGGCGTTCGGCGACCTCGTCGCGAAGGAGTTCGGCGCGTACCCGCGCGCCGCCGACCCGCCCGAGATGCGCGTCAAGGAGCAGAAGCCGCGCGGCGAGCGCCGCACCTACGTTGAGCGGCCCGCGCGTCTGCCCTTCGTCGCGATCCAGTACCTGGCGCCGAACCTGCACCATCCCGACGCGCCGGCGCTCGAGATGCTCGAGAGCGTGCTGAGCAACGGCAAGAGCTCGCGCCTCTACCAGCGCCTCGTGCGCGAGCAGCGCGTCGCGCTCGACGTCGGCGCGAGCTACTCGCGTACCGCGGTCGACGACAAGACCTTCTCTCTGTCCGCACAGCCGCAGCCCGGCGTGACCGCCGACGAGCTCGAGCAGGCGCTGCTCGCCGAGGTCGAGGCGCTGCAGCAGGCGCCGCCCTCGGCGGACGAGCTCGCACGCGCCAAGGCGCAGGTCGAGTCCGCGTTCGTGTTCGCGCAGGACTCGATGTTCTACCGCGCGCTGCTGCTCGGCACGTACGAGCTCGCCGGCGGCTGGCGGCAGATCGACGAGTTCCTGCCGCAGATCGCCAAGGTCACGCCCGAGGACGTGCAGCGGGTCGCGCGCGAGTACTTGACGGCGATCAACCGCGCGGTCGGGGTGCTCGTGCCGCTGCCGACCGACGAGTCGGCGCCCCTCGAGCGCATGCCGACGGAGCCGATGTCGTGACGGCGCGGCGTCCGTCCCGGAAGCACGCGCCGCTCGCGGTCGCGCGCCGCGTCGCGGCCGGCCTCGCGCTCGCGCTCGCGCTGTCGACGGCGTCGACCGGCGTCGCAGCCGCGGCGGGCCCGCAGGTCGAGCGGACGACGCTCGGCAACGGCCTGCGCCTCGTGCTGTCGACGCAGCGCTCGGTGCCGATCGTCGCGATCAACTGCCTGGTCGACGGCGGCGCGCGCGTCGACCCGCCCGGCAAGGCGGGTCTCGCAAGCCTGACCGGCTCGCTGCTCTCGGAGGGCACCAAGGGTCGCACCTCGGAGGACATCTCCCGCCTGATCGACTCGCTCGGCGGCTCGTTCGGTACGGGCGGCGCGAGCGACTGGATCGGCGCGAGCGCGGCGGTCCTGTCGCGCGACTTCGAGACCGGCGTCGACCTCATCGCGCGCAGCCTGCGCGAGCCGACGTTCCCGCCCGAGGAGGTCGAGCGCCGGCGCAAGGAGACGCTCGGCGAGCTCGAAGCCGACGAGGACCAGCCGGGCGTCGTCGCGCAGCGCGCGTTCCGCCTCGCGCTGTTCGGCACCGCGCCCTACGGCCACCCGCTCGACGGCACGCCCGAGAGCGTGGCCAAGCTGACGCGCGACGACGTGGTCGCGTTCCACCGCGACGAGATCGCCCCCGAGCGCACCATCTGCGCGATCGTCGGCGACGTCGCGACGAGCGACATGAAGGCCGTCGCCGAGAAGCTGCTCGCGGGCTGGCGGGGCGGCGGCGAGGGCCATCGTCCGAAGCCCGCGGAGCCGCCGCCCGCGACGTCGCTCGTCGTCGACCGGCCCGTCACCCAGGCCAACATCGTGCTCGGTCAGATCGGCGTCGCGCGCAACAACCCCGACTACTTCCCGATCCTGCTGATGAACCACGTCCTCGGCGGCGGCGGCTTCACCTCGCGGCTCATGCAGACGGTCCGCACGAAGGGCGGGCTCGCGTACTCGGTGTCGAGCTACTTCGAGGGCAACAAGCTGCCCGGGCCGTTCCAGGTCGCGCTGCAGACCAAGGTCGAGAGCGCGGCCGAGGCGATCGGGCTCGTGCGCGAGGAGATCGAGAAGCTGCACGCGGAGGGCGCCACCGAGGCCGAGCTGCAGGCCGCGAAGGACTACTTGACGGGCAACTTCCCGCTGCGCCTCGACTCGACCGGCAAGCTCGCCGGCTTCCTGGTCCAGGTCGAGTACTACGGCCTCGGCGACGACTACATCGAGCGCTACCCGGAGCGCGTGCGCGCGGTCACGCTCGAGGACGTCCGCGCTGCGGCGCGCGAGTACCTGCACCCCGACCAGCTCGTGCAGGTGGTGGTGGGTCCCGCGGCGCAGCTCGCCGAGCAGGGCATCACCGGCACCGCCGACCAGGCGCGGCCGGCGACGAAGTAGGGAGACGCGTGCACCGTCGCATCTACCTCGTGCGCCACGGCGAAACGCTCTACCAGGGCGTGCAGGCGGGCGGCGGGGCCGCGTCGGGCGCCTACGACCTGACGGAGCGCGGCGTCGAGCAGATCCGCGCGCTCGCCGAGCTGTTCCGCGTCGTCGAGGTCGACCGTGTGCTCGCGAGCCCGCTCGCGCGCTCGTTCGACACCGCGACGCTGATCGCACGGCCGCTCGGGCTCGAGGTCGCGATCGACGAGGACCTGCGCGAGATCACGGCCGGCTCCTACGACGGCAAGACCGGTCACGAGATCTTCTCCGAGGTGCTGCGCTTCTTCGTCAGCCCCGACACCGGCTGGGACACGCCCTACCTGGGCGGCGAGACGTATCGGCAGCTCCGCGCGCGCGCGAGCATGTTCCTCGACCGCGTGCTCGCCGATCCGGGCTGGCACACGGTGGTGGCGGTCGCGCACGGCGGGATCAACAACGCGCTGCTCTCGGTCGTGCTCGACAAGGGAGAGTCGGCCGGGCTCGCGAACGTCGAGCAGGACTTCGGCTGCGTCAACGTCATCGACCACGACGGCGATCGCTTCGTCCTGCGCATGCTGAACTTCACGAGCTACGACCCGCTCAAGTCCGGTCTCCGCCTGCCGTCGGTGCGCATCCTCGCGGACCTGATCGGCGCGCAGCTCGGCATCACGAAGGACGAGACGCGCTGAGCGTCCTCAAGTCGCTCGCGAGCCGCGCCGAAACGCATGTTGGAGATTAGTTCCCTTGACTCCCTGGGGTCCGGCGATTACGTTCTGCGACCGAGGTGCTTTCCCTCGCCCCTTCCCATCCGCGCGCAACACCGCCTGGAGCGCCAGGCACGGCACTTCGGGCCGCATGCGAGCCGAGACGTCGGCGCCGGCCATGCCGAGCATGCACCGAGGCACGACGCCGCGCGTGGAGGGCCGCACGGGGTCCTTGGGGGACGAGCACGGCGGTCACTCCTTGAATAGTTGATCCTCAGTGCAGAGTCGGCGCCACAGAGCTCGAAGCCGACAGCCGGTTCGGCCTGATCCGGCGAGCAGGGTTGCGCGAGGTGCGCCGAAGGCCCCGGGCAAGTCGATCGGCCAGGCAGTGGCGAGGACGGTGGCGACACCAGTGGGCAAAACAGTGGGCAAAGTGGGACGGCCGACCAAACCCGCCGCCAAGCAGCCGGCGAAAGCAACCAAGACCCGGAGCCGGACCTAAGGCGAGCGCGAGCCGCGCAGC
>JBFMAS010000640.1:0-8617 GCA_040755575.1 Thermodesulfobacteriota bacterium | reverse complement strand
GCGGCCGGCGACGGCAGGCGGCTGCGCGAGCGGCGCAGGGCGGCGCCGTTGCCGAGGAGCGCGAGCGCGCAGCGCGCGCGCAGGTGGAACAGCTCGACGCGCGGGAAGGCGATCTGCAGGAACTGTGCTGCCCGCAGCCGCGGCCACTCCTCGTCGACCAGGCGCCACGCTCGTACGGGGTCGTCGCCGTAGAGGTGGCACTGCGTCACCAGCATCAGGTGGTGGTAGTGCGGGATGTCGAAGCAGTCGGTCGGCATCGAGGAGCGGGCTTCCTCTGCCAGGGCAAGCGCCTGGTCGGGATCGCCCGCGGCGAGCCGCGCGAAGCTCGACTGGCCGAGCCGGAAGTGGTTCATCGCGAGCACGTCGCCGCGGTCCTGCGCGGCGCTCAGCTCGGCGTCGAGCCGCGGCCCGAGCTCCCGCATCCGGCCGAGGTAGCTCAGCGCGTTGAACGAGAAGTTGAGCGCGACGCCGATCTCCCAGGAGACGCCGTGGCAGCTCGCGCGCAGCATCTCCAGCGAGCGCTCGCACAGCTCGACCACGCGGCGCCAGCGTCCCGCCTGCCATTCGTTCGAGGCGCGGACGCTGAGCACGTACGCGCTGACGTAGGGATCGCCGAGATACTCGGCGACCCGCTCCATCATCGCGAGGAGCCGCTCGGAGCGGCGCCGGAAGTACGAGAAGCGCAAGGCGCCCTCGCAGGCGGCCTCGTGCAGGATGGCTCGTGCGACGTCCGGCGCGCGACCGGTGGCGAGCGCCGCGCGAACGAAGCGCACGCCGATGTAGGCAGCCGTGTGCTGCTCGGTCATGACGAAGCTCGTCGTGGCTCCCCACAGGGCCGCGAGACGCTCCCGCGCGCGGGCGTCGTGATCCTCGCCGGGCGAGGACGGTGCGCGGATCCGGCGGACGACGAGCGGGACCCGCAGCAGCATCGTCCTGCGGATGGCGTCGCTCTGGTTGCGTGGCGGCTTCACGCCGATCGCCTCGAGCACCGTCCACAGGTGGCGCCTCCCCTCGCCGAGGTGTCCGCTCTTCATGAAGCACACCGCGGCGCGCCGGCGCAGGTCGAGCGCAGCCGCATCGCCCGTCCCCGCGGACTGCACGCTCTCGGCGGCCTCGAGGTAGCGCTGCGCGGCGTCGGCGGAACGCCCGCCGTTCTCGAACGCCTCCGCCAGCCGCACCACGAGGTCGGGCCGCGCGGCCGCGCTTCCGGCGAGGTCGAGGGCCGAGGCGTAGAGCGATGCCGCGCGGTCGAAGGCCAGCATGCGCGCCGCCCGGTCGGCGGCCATCTCCGCGTATCGCGCAGCGGCGGCGAGGTCCTCCGCGCCGCGATGGTGGATGAAGAGCGCCTCGGGATCCGGGTCGGGTCGCCGCGCGAGCGCCTCGGCCAGACGCCGGTGGCACGCCTGCGCCGCGTCGGGCGCGATGCGCCGCAGCGCGGCCTCGCGCACACGGTCGTGGTACGGCTGCACGGCTTGACGGTCGCCGAGCGGGCTGAGCCGCAGGAAGCCCTTGCCCTGTAGTCGGGTGATTGCGCCGTAGGCGGCGGGACCGACGCCGGCCGCGTCGAGCGCGACGTCCACCTCGAGCGTGCCGGTCGCCAGAGCCACCGTGTCGAGGATGCGGATCGAGGTCTCGTCGAGCTCCGAGAGGCGGTCGGTCAGGACGCTCTCGAGCCGAGCGGCCGTCGGCGCCGGATCGCCCGGACGTCGATGCAGCGCGAGCTCGCGGATGAAGAACGGCGAGCCGGCGGACTCACGGGCGATCGTCCCCGGCGCGGCGGCCGCAGCGTGCTCCTCGAGGAACAGCCGGGCGAGGATCTCGCTCTCCGGCTCCGACAGCGGGCCCAGCTCCAGGTCCGACCGCAGGGTGCTCCTCGCTTCGAGCGGACCACGCTCGAGCTCGAGCAGCACGGGGCTCCGCGAGCAATCCGGACGATAGGAGAGGACGACCAGCAGGGGCGGTGGATCCGGCGGCTGCAGGATCGTCCGCAGCATCCAGGCGCTGTCGAGGTCGCCCCATTGCAGGTCGTCGATCCACAGCACGAGCGGCTGTTGCCGCGAGAGCTGGCGCAGGAGTCTGCGGAACGCCTCCGCTCCGCTCCGGCGGGCTTCGAACGGCTCGCCCGCCGGGATCCCCGTCGCGTGCTCGGCGAACGCGGGGACACGGGCGAGCACGGGGAACAGCCTGATCAGGGCAGCCCGCTCCTCGGGCGACAGGTCGTGTGCCGCGAGATTCCGCAGCTGCTGCGTCAGCCCGTCGATCGCGCCATCGAGCGCCTTGAACGGAAGCGACTCGCGCGGATGACAGCGGCTGCGCAGGACGAGCGCTCGCTCGTTCCCCTCGATCCGGTCGCACCACCGTTGCAGCAGCGCCGATTTGCCGATTCCCGATTCTCCCCGGACGTGCGCGACGACGGGCTGCCTCTGCGATCGCTCGAGGCTGCGGTACAGCTCGCGCATCTCGCTCGCGCGTCCGACGAACCAGCCCGGATCGCGCTCGGATCCCTCGCGGACGGCGTCCGCCCCGATGCTCTCGAGGATCGACTCGGCGTCGGGCCGCTCGGCGGCCTCGGGCTCGAGCAGCGCGACGACGAGCGCCGCGAGCGGCGCCGGGATCGTCGGGCAGCGGTCCCTCGGATCGGGCGGCCCGTGCAGCTTGTGGGACAGCATGTCGGCGAAGCTGCCGGTGAAGGGCAGCGTGCCGGTCAGCGCCTCGTACAGGACGACGCCGGCGCTGTACCAGTCGGTCTTCGGCGACAGCGGCCTTCCTTCCGACTGCTCCGGCGACATGTAGGCCGGCGTACCGCAGATCGACCATTCCGCCGCCGCGCGCGACGTGCGGCGCCGGACCGGGATCGTCAATCCAAAATCGAGCAGCACGACGCGCCCCTCGCGGGTCACGAGGATGTTCGAGGGCTTGATGTCGCGGTGCAGCTTCCCGGCCCGGTGAACGGCGCGGATCGCGTACACGAGCTGGGCCAGGCAGTCGTAGAGCAGGGTGGTCTGCGGCGCCCCCGCGGAAAAGGAGCGAGCGCTGCCGAGCGCGCGCTCGACGAAGTCGACGAAGTCGACGCCGTCGACGAGCTCCATCGTGAAGAAGCAGGAGGACGCGTCGACGACCAGCTCGTGCAGCTCGGCCAGGTTCCGATGGCGGACGTCCGCGAGGGAGCGGAACTCGCTCTTCAGCCAGTAGACCTCGTCCGGGCCGACGTTCAGGATGGTCTTGACGGCAACCACGTGTCCGCGCAGCAGGTCGTGCGCCCGGTACACGCGTCCCAGCGACCCTTCGCCGACGAGCTCGACGTCGGTGAAGCGCGGATGCGAGAAGCTCGTGTCGGCCGACGTCGTGCTCGACTGGCGAACGATGTCCACGGCCCCGCGCCGAACTCCTCAGGCTCGATGGCTGAGGAGGTCCCAGATCTGGCGCTGCACCAGCGTGTGGGTGAGGAGGTTGGTCGCGCGGTCGCGCAGCCAGCAGAGCAGCGGATCGTCCTCGGCTCCCTGTGCGAGCGCGATCCGCGACAGGTTGGTGACGCGCCGCGTGCGAGCCTCGCGCCGCGTCTCGTAGAGGCGCAGCGCACCCTCGACCGAGTCGGACGACGCGAATACGCGGGCGAGCGTGGCCGCGTCCTCGATCGCCTGACACGCGGCTTGCGCGAGGTCCGGCGTGCAGGCATGCGCGGCATCGCCGACCAGCGTGATCGGGCCTCGGCCCCAGAGGTCGCTCGGCGAGCGGTAGCGGATCCGGGTCTCGAACATCCGCGGCTCCGGCGTGCTCGCGATGACCGCGGGGATCGGTGCGTGCGCATCGGCGAAGAGACGCCCGACGCGAGCGGCGCGGCTCTCGCCCGGATCCGACGAGGCGACGCGTTTCTCCGAGGCCATGGCGATCCAGGCCACCTCGCCGTTCCGGCAGGGGGCGAACCAGATCCGCGCACCGCGACCATGGGTCACGCAGCTCACGCCGAGCGGCGGGGCCTCGACCTGCAGCGGCGCCGAGCCGCCCCAGGCGCGGTGCGCGGTGGGCCGCGACTCGCCGTCGTGGAGCACGAGGGCGCGCACCGTCGAGTCGACGCCGTCCGCCCCGATCAGAAGCCGGGTCGAGATCCGCGCTCCGTCGCTCGACGTGACGACGACGTCCCCGCCGCGCTCGTCGATCGCCGTGCAAGCCGTGGAGAAGAAGATGTTCTCGTGTCCGACGGCGGCCGCAAGCAGCTCGAGCAGCACCTCTCGGTGAACGACGAGCGAGGGCGCGCCCGCCTTCCGGCTCAGGTCGCCGATCGGCAGGGTCGACAGCAGCTCCCCCGACCACGAGCGGAACTCGGTGTGCTCGATCGGGGTGCCGATCGCGGTGACGGCATCCGACAGTCCGAGCGAGGCGAACGCGTTCAGCGCGTTCGACCACATCAAGATCGCGCCGCCGCCGCGAGGGAGCGCGGACCGTCGCTCGAGGACGGCAGGACGGAAGCCGGACCTCTGCAGCGCGACGGCGGTCGCGAGCCCGGCGATGCCGGCTCCGACCACGAGGGAGTCGGCGCGCGTCAGCGTCAGCGCAGAATTATGCCGCAAGCCGGTGGCGGGGGATGTCGAGGAGGGACTCACGTGATCTGGCTGGCCCAGCCCTGTACGCTCAAATTCTGCTCCCCCTACCACCATTCGGCCTGGTCGACCAGAGCCGAATCGGCCACGGCTCGCGAAGCCGCCCCGCCTCCGGGCAGGTCGGGACGGCGGGTCGCGTCGCGACCGCGTGTATGCCAACGAGTCCCCCGTGCAGAATCGCTGGCTCCGGTCCACCCCCTGCCTCGACGCCGAGCACCCGCGCATCCGGGCCTTCGCGGCGGACGCATGCGGTGCCGAGTCGGACCCCGTCGCGCGCGCGGTGCGGCTCTACCGCGCGGTGCGCGACGGGCTGCGCTACGACCCGTACGGCGTCGACCTCTCGCCCGTCGGGCTGCGCGCAAGCGAGGTCCTCGCCCGGGGACGCGGCTGGTGCGTCGCCAAGGCGGGCGTCCTCGCGGCGGCGTCGCGCGCGGTCGGCATCCCCGCGCGCCTCGGCTTCGCCGACGTGCGGAACCACCTGGCGACCCCGCGGCTCCTCGAGCTGATGGGGACCGACGTCTTCTACTACCACGGCTACACGGAGCTCCTGCTCGAGGACCGCTGGGTGAAGGCGACGCCCGCCTTCAACGTCGAGCTGTGCGAGAAGTTCGGCGTGCGCCCGCTCGAGTTCGACGGCCGCACGGACTCGATCTTCCACGCCTTCGACGCCGAGGGGCGCCGGCACATGGAGTACCTGCGCGACCGCGGCCCGCGCGACGACATGCCGCTCGAGGAGCTGCGCGAGGCGATGGCACGTCACTACCCGAGCATCGTCTCGGGGGCGCTCTCGGGCGACTTCCACGCCGAGGCCGAGAAGGCGTGATCCGCCGCCTTCGTCGGCGGCGGGAGGTTCAAGCCGCCTGCGCCAGCACCTCGCCGAGCTGCTCGCCGATCATGCGCTGCCATCCCGAGCGGGCGCCGTCGAGAGCGAAGGCATTCGTGGGCCCGAAGCCGGAGTGCTCGCCCTCCCGGCCGTCTCGTTCGTGGCTCGTGCACGCGATGCGCACGATCCGTAGAGTCCGGCGAGGGAGACGATGCCGATGTCGATCGCGCCAGCGGCCGGTCCCGACTCCCGGGACTGGGTACGCGTGCTCTACGAGGTCACGCGGCAGTTCGCGTCCACGCTCGAGCTCGACGCGGTGCTCGGCAAGGTGCTCGACGTGACCGCACGCGCCGTCGGCGCCGACGCGGGCAGCATCTTCCAGCTCGACGCCGCGGGCTGCGTCGTCAAGAGCATCCTGGCACGCGGCAACGTGCCTGCGCGCGTCAAGCGGCCGATCGTCGCGGCCGTCATGCAGAAGGGCCTCGCGGGCTGGGTCTACCAGCACCGCGAGGCCGTGGTGATCGCCGACACCCGGCGCGACGAGCGCTGGCACTTCTTCCCCGACGACGTGATCGTGACGCGCTCCGCGATGGCTGCGCCGCTCGTGCGCAAGGGCGGGGTGATCGGCATCGTGACCATGATGCAGTCGCAGCCCGACACCTTCACGCAGCAGCACCTGGAGCTGCTCGAGGCGATCGCGGCGCAGGCTGCGGTCGCGATCGAGAACGCGACCCTCTACGCGCGCGCCACCCACGAGCGCTCGATGCTGAGCGCGGTGATCGCGAGCGCGCGCGACGCGATCCTGGTCACCGATCGCGACGACCGCGTCGTCCTGCTCAACCCGGCGGCGCAGGCGGCCCTCGGCATCGGCGACGACGCACGCGGCAAGCCGGTCGCCGAGATCCTCCTCGACCCCGCGCTGCGGGAGCTCTACCGGTCGTGCCGGCACGGGGTCCGCGAGGTGACGCTCGCCGACGATCGCGTGTTCGACTGCGCTCTCGTCGAGGTCGACGACGTCGGCCGCGTGCTCGGGATGCACGACATCACCGCCCTCAAGCACCTGGACGCGCTGAAGAGCGAGTTCGTCGCGCACGTCGCCCACGACCTGCGCGCACCGCTCGGCGTCATCCAGGGCAACGCCTGGCTGCTCGCCGGGCTGCCGCAGCTCGACGAGGACGACCGCAGCGTCGCCGGGGAGATCCTGCAGGCGATCCAGCGCATGCGGTCGTTGATCGACAACGTGCTCGACCTCGGACGCATCGAGATGGGGATCGAGTCCGAGTTCGTCGTGGTCGACCTCGAGCCCGTCCTGCACGCGGTCGCGTCGGCGGTCGAGGCGACCGCACGCGACAGGAACGTCGCGCTGACCGTCGAGAGCGCGAGCGATCTGCCGCGCGTCAAGGGCTCCGCGCTGCGGCTCGAGCAGGCGATCACGAACCTCGTCGGCAACGCGCTCAAGTTCACGCCGCCGGGCGGCGAGGTCCGCATGCGCGCGCTGCGCCAGGAGGCGACCGTGCTCGTACAGGTGGTCGACACGGGCCCGGGCATTCCGGCGGCGCAGCAGACGAAGCTCTTCCAGAAGTTCTCGCGCCTCGGCAACGACCGCGCGCAGGAGGGCAACGGCCTCGGTCTCGCGATCGTCAAGACGCTGGTCGAGGCGCACGGCGGCCGCGTGTTCGTCGAGTCCCAGGTCGGCAAGGGCAGCGTGTTCGGCTTCGCGCTGCCCGCGCACGAAGACGTGGTCGCGTAGCGCCGTCGCGGCCGCGGCGAGCGCCGCCGGGCCTTACTGGAGGCCGAGCTCGGGGTACTTCTCCCGGTAGTACTCCGGGATCTCCTCGCGGTTGCGCTCCTCGAAGGGCCGCAGCGGCGACAGGTATGCGCCGCTGCGCACGTCGCAGCGCTGCCCGTCGTTGCTCTGCCAGACGCCGTTCGAGCAGTACGTGACGATTCCTCCGGAGCAGATCACCGCGTTCTCCGGGTAGTGCCGACCGTCGAGCATGCAGCCGCTCTGACCCCGTGCCGGTTCGGCCCGGACAGAGGCGAGCAGCAGCAGGACGGCGAGGGCCGTCGTCGCGCGGCGTGGCATCGCGGCGACTCTAGCCCGAGCGGGCGGGCCGGGTCGAGGGGGTTGCCGCGTGACTGGCGGCCGTGCGCCGCCATCCCTACGACTGCATCGTGCGGCCGCGCCTGGTGGTGGACGAGAACATCCCGCTCGCCCGCGAAGCGTTCGGCGGGCTCGGCGACGTCGAGCTCCTGCCCGGGCGCCGGATCGACGCCGCGGCCGTCGCGCGCGCCGACGCGCTGATCGTGCGCTCCGTGACCCGCGTCGACGAGCGCCTGCTCGCTGCGAGCCCGGTGCGCTTCGTCGCCACCGCGACGATCGGCACCGACCACGTCGACCTCGCGTACCTCGAGCGGCGGGGAGCCGCCTTCGCGCACGCGCCGGGGTGCAACGCACGCTCGGTCGCCGAGTACGTCACGGCCGCGCTGCTCGAGCTGGAGCACGACCGGATGCGCGACTTCGCCGGCGCGACGATCGGCGTCGTCGGCGCGGGCAACGTGGGCAGCCGCGTCAGCGCCCTGGCGAGCGCGCTCGGCATGCGGGTCCTCGTCTGCGACCCGCCCCGCGCCGAGGCGGAGGGGCCCGAAGCCTTCCACGCGCTCGACACGCTGCTCGACGAGGCGGACGTCCTCACCCTGCACGTGCCGCTGACGCGCGACGGCCGGCACGCGACCCGGCATCTCGTCGGTGCGGCCGAGATCGCGCGGCTGCGGCCCGGCGCGGTGCTGATCAACACCTCGCGCGGCGGCGTGGTCGACGACCAGGCGCTGCACCGGGCGTGCGCGTCCGGCCGCGTCGCCGCAGTGCTCGACGTGTGGGAGGGCGAGCCGGAGCCCGCGCTGGCGCTGATCGAGGTCGTCCGGCTCGCCACGCCGCACGTCGCCGGCTACTCGCTCGACGGCAAGCTCGCCGGCACCCGGATGGTGGCCGAGGCCGCGTACCGCTTCTTCGGCGTTGTCGCGCCGGACCCGCGGCTCTTCGAGGTGGCGAACCCCGACCCGACGATCCACGTCACCGGGCACGGCCGCGCGGCGCTGCGCCAGGCGGTCGCCCGCGCGTACGCGATCGCCGACGACGACGCCCGCATGCGCGCCGCGCTCGCGGCGGCGACGGCGCGCGGCGAGGCCTTCGACC
>JBFMAS010000639.1:0-6850 GCA_040755575.1 Thermodesulfobacteriota bacterium | reverse complement strand
GCGCCGGACGGCTCGCCGGCGCGGCCGCCGCGACCTGCGCCGTACCCTGAACGACGCCGGCCACCTGGATCGTCGCCGACACGGTGCGTCCCGCCGCCTGCTGCCGCCGCACCACCGCGCCACGCCGGCTGAGCTCGATGAACGGGATGCTGACGCGCAGCGGACCGAACTCGAGGCTCGACAGGAAGTCGGCGAGGTCGTGCAGCTCGCCCGACGCCGTGATGCGCAGCGACACCTGGCGGAACGGTCCGAGGGGCTCGTCCTTGAGCACCTGCGTCGTCTGCACGCTCACCTTCTTCTCGCTCGCGAGCGCCGAGACGCGCTCCTGCAGCGCCGCCGCGGCGAGCGTCGGCGTGTCACCGGGCACGAGCTCGGCCACCGTCGCCTGGTAGCGGGCCTGCAGGTTCTCGAACTCCTTCTGCGTCTCGGGGGCGCGCTGCGCGAGGCGACGCGCCGTCGCGAGGCGCTGCGCCGAGAGCTTGATGTCCTCCTTGACGCCCGCGCGCAGGTCGAGGAACCAGGTGAGCGCGAACCGCGCGACCACCAGCAGCACGACGACCCCGAGCGCGAGGTAGAGGCGCTGCTGGCGGTTCGTCGTCCGCAGGCGCGCGACGAGGTTGGCGAGGAAGTCCCGCACCCTATTCCTCGATCTCCGTGGCGAGCGAGAAGCGCTCCTGGTTGTCCTGCACCTTGGTCACGGGCGAGGTGAACTGTGCATTCTTGAAGTACGGCGAGCGCTCGAGGAGCGGCACCAGGTCCGAGGCGGACTTGGCGAAGCCCTCGAGCTCGATCTTGCCGCTGCGGAAGCGGAACGTCGTCAAGTATGCGTCGCGCGGCACGACGTCGGTCAGCTCCTTGAGCAGCAGCGAGATCCGGCGGCGATCGCCCTGCGTCAGGAGCTGCAGCTTCTCGCGCAGCGCCTTCGCGTCGTCCTCGTTGCGGTTCACCGTGCGCATCGTCGGCTCGAGCTGCGCGAGCTCCCTTTCGAGCTGGCCCGCGATGCGGTGGTCCTTGACCACCGCGCTGATCAGCCAGACCGCGGTCACCAGGACGAGGAGGGCGGCGCACAGGAAGGTCAAGACGGGCGCGCCTTCCTCGACGCTGCGGCGCTCCTCCGGGGGCAGCAGGTTGATCCCGGAGGAGCCCTCGCGCACCGCACCCAGCGCGGCACCGATCGCCGGCACGAGCGCCGGCGACGCCGCGGTGAAGAAGCCGTCGGGGGCGGACATCGTGCCTTCGGCGCAACGCAGCAGCTCGGCACCCGACGCGAGGAGGTCGGGCGGCAGCACCTCCGCCACCACGCCGCCGCCCGCCGGCTCGCCGGGCGCCCGCCAGGCGTAGACCTTGACCGCGGACGGCGCGCCGCCGGCCGCCACCGCCTCCTGGCTCACGAGGCGCGAGATCGCGCCGCCGGACGCGACCTCGTCGCCGCGCACGAGGTGGCTCGCGACCAGCGTGCCGCGGGCGACGTAGTCGAACTCGACCGCTCCCCCTTCCTCGATCAGCGTGACGACGTGCTCGTCCTCGTCGCGGGAGCAGAAGCGCAGGTAGTCGAAGATCGCGACCGGCGAGATCACCACGCTGCGCGCGCGGACCTCGGCGAGCTCGAGCGCCGCGAGCGCTTCCGCGACGATGCGCCGCGGCACGCTGATCACCAGCACGTCGAGCTTGCCGGCGACCTCGCGCACCACCGTGTCGTAGAAGATCTCCTCGCGCGACAGCGGGATCAGCCGCTCGATCTCGAACTCGATCACCTGGTGCAGGTCGCCCTTCGCGGCCGCAGGCAGCGACAGCCGCGACAGCACCGCGCTCGCGCGCGGCAGGCTGACGTAGGTGCGGTCCGCGTCGAGCGAGTGCTCGGAGACGAAGGCGGAGATCGCCGCCGCGAGCGCAGCGCGGCGCGCGTCCGGCTGGTCGACCCCCGGCAGCGGCACGATGCGGTGCTGCTGCAGCGTCACGGTCGCGAGGCGCTTGACCAGGTGCGCCATCGCGACGCTGCGCTGCTGGATCGCGATGCCGAGCCCGTCGAGGAAGTCGAGCCGAGCGGTGCGCTGGAAGATGCGCGCGGTCGAGGAGGTAGTCATGAGGTTTCCGTCACCGCCATCTGGTCCATCCAGCGGAAGACGACGATCCCCTCGTTGGACTCCTCGATGTCGATCACCGCCCCGACGTGCGCCTTGACGCGAGCCGACGGCAGCTGCGCCTGCGCCTCGACGGTGAGGATCGCCCCCCCCTGGTCCGTCTCGGACACCAGGCTGCCGCCCTGCAGCTGGAGGGGCAGCCGCGACTCGAGGATCGGCAGGATGGCGCCCTGCTGCTCGGCGACCTGCTGCTCGATCTGCGCGAGCTCCTCGTCGTCGAGGCCGAACAGCGCTCGCTTCACCTCGGGCGTCGAGAAGGGCAGGTTCACCTCGCCGGTGTTGTTGAACACGGTGAACACGTCACGCAGGCCGATGGGGAACTCGTCGTTGCCGCCGTAGTACAGCTCGGGCGTGACGCCCTTGATGAGCAGCAGCTCCTCGAGCGAGTCGAGCCGCGCGTTCTTCGCGATGTAGGGCTTCGGCAGCTCCAGGTAGTAGTCGCTCTCGGCGCCGTTCAGGCGGTGCTCGTCGTCGCCGTCCTGCCAGTCGACGACCGAGTCGGCGATCTCCGAGGCGACCTCCATCTCGACGCCCATGTTGGCGAGGACGTGCAAGAGCAGCGGATGAAGCTTCGCATCGTACGCGCTCTCGGGGAAGTTGATCGGAATCTTGCCCCCCTCGTCCGTGACGCGCACCATCACCGGCGCGCCCCACAGCTCCACCTCGTGCCACTCTCCGTCGCGGTGCACGAGCGGCCCCTGCTGCTCCTCCTCGTCCAGCCCCGGCTGCCCCGCCTGCCCCTGCGCAACCAGCTCGATCCGCGTCCCCCGGTCGCGATCGAGGAACGCCCGATAGAAGGTCAGGTTCGCGGCCGCCGTCGCTAGATAATAGCTCTGCGTCTCGTCCGCAAAGTTCTTCGTCGCCGTCGCGTCCTGGCGCATCGCGCCCGCGAACTCCGCTCCGAGGACGAACAGCACGGTGAAGAGCCACATCACGATGACGAGCGCGAAGCCAGACTCCTGGCACAGCTTGGCCGAGGCGGGGCGCATCAACCGTCCTCGCAGTCGGGGTCGTCGGGAGGACACCCCGCCGACGGGTTGGACTCGCCGCCCTCCAGCTCGCGCTCGGCGAAGCCGCCCTCGCAGTCGTACGTGCCGAGCCCGTACGCGACCATCATCACCGGGATCTCCTGGATCCAGTACGAGTCGCCGACGCCGAGCCCGTCGAGCGTGATGCGGATCGCGCCCGGCAGGGTCTGCTCCTCGAACGGATCCCAGGCGTCGCGCCACTCGCTGTCGGTGCCGTCGAGCCGCAGGTACTGGAAGCGGGCCCCGGAGAGGCCGTCGAGCAGCTTGATCTCGCTCGCCGCCTCGGGGGCGTCGCCCGCCATCGCGGACGCCGAGAAGATCACGCGCTCCGCCATCCAGAAGCCTGACCCGTCGCTCCAGTAGGTGACCCAGCCGAGCCCCTCGCCGCCGTTGTGCTGCGGTGCGGCCGTGATGAAGCCGAACGAGTAGGCGTCGCCCCAGAAGTAGCAGGGCGTCGACTCCTCCTCGCCCTCGACCGGGTAGGCGACGATCGAGCGCACCTGGCGCGCGAGCAGCGAGGTCGCGGCGCGCATGCGCGCCGAGCGGGCGGCGACGTCCTCGCCGCGCGGCACCGACGCGAGCGCCGTCGCGAAGACGCTGTAGGCCATCGCCAGCATCACGCCGAGCAGCGCCATCGAGATCATCAGCTCGAGCAGGGTGAACCCGCTCTCGCCGTGCGCGCGCCTACTCCTCGCCATAGTTCGGTACTATCCGCATCGTGCCGACCGTGTACGCCTTGACGCCGTTCGGCTCGTCCCATTCGACGGTGACCGAGATCACTGCCAGCTTGACGTCGGTCTGGTCCTCCTCGGCACCGTCCTCGAGTCCCGCGTCGCGGATCGTCCGCTGCCAGCGGAAGCCGTTGCCGATCTCGCCGTGCGTGACGCTCTCGCCGAGCTCGGGTGCCCACAGCACGGAGTCCATCAGGGCCTTCGCGTGCACGACGGCCTCCGTCATGCGCGAGGCGTTGCGCGCGAGCCGCATCGAGCCGCCGAACACCTGCAGCGCGAGCACGACGCCGAGGCCGAGGACCGACATCCCGATCGCGATCTCGATCAGCGTGAAGCCGCGCTCGGACGGCGACGCCGGCGCTGGCGCGCGTGGGCTCACGGCTGCGGCTCGTCCTGGATCGTGACCAGGCCGATCAACGGATCGAGGCTCACGACGAAGCCGACGTCGCCGGGCGTCTCGCGGTCGTCGATGACCACGTCGAGGCCGCTCGTGCTGCCGTTCGGGTAGAAGTTGACGCGGACCATGCCCGACGGGTCGACCTCGCCGCCCCGGATCTGCGAGAGCTGCGCCACCTCGCCGAGCTCGAGCACGGCGTCGCGCTCGACGACGCCGAGCTCGTTCTCCTGCAGGTCGATGACGAGATGCTGCACCCGTCCGGTGATGACGGCGTCGCTCTGCACGGTGCGCAGCGTGGCGGCAATGCTGCGCACGGCGCTGCGCACCTCGCGCGCGCGCATGCCGGCGTCGATCGCCGGCGCGACCAGCGTCGCGGCGACGGCGATGATGCCGACGACCAGCAGGATCTCGAGGAAGGTGAACCCCGCCTCGCCGACCCGCCGTCGCCGGACACCGCGCCGGGATGAGGATACCGCGCGCAAGACTAGCCGGAGATCACGATGTCCGCGTTCGTCTGGTCGCCGCCCGAGCGCCCGTCGGCGCCGTAGCTGCCGATGTCGTAGTTGTTCCCGCCCTCGCCGGGGCTGCGGTACACGTACGGGCGGCCCCACGGGTCGACCGGGATCTCGTCGCGCAGGTACGGCCCGGCCCAGCGCGGCGCCGAGTTCGGCCGCGAGCGCAGCGCCTCGAGCCCCTCCTCGCTCGTCGGGTAGCGGCCGACGTCGAGCTGGAACATGTCGAGCGCGTTGCGCAGGTTCTCGAGCTGGACGCGCGCCGCCTTGGGCTTCGCCTTCTCGCTCTGGCCGATGAAGTTCGGCGCGACGAGCGTCGCCAGAAGTCCGATGATGACGAGCACGACGAGCAGCTCGATCAGCGTGAATCCGGCCTCGCGGCTTCGCACGCGCCGCACGACGTCCCGCCCGGGGCGGGCGAACGCACGCAAGTTGACCTGTCCAATCACGGGCTCGAGCCTCCTTCCGACGCCGACGTTCACAGCGGCATGTTGTTGATGCTGAAGATCGCCGAGAACATCGACAGCACGACGAACGCGACCACGACGCCGCCGATCAGCAGCAGGGCCGGCTCGAGCAGCGACGTCAGACGCTTGACCTGCTGACGCACGTCCTTGTCGAAGTACTCCGCGACCTGCACGAGCATCTCGTCGAGCTTGCCGGTCTCCTCGCCGACGCTGATCATCTGCAGCGCGAGCGGCGGGAACACGCCGCTGTGGTTGAGCGGCGCGGCGACGCCGGAGCCGCCGCGGACGCCGACCTTGACCTCGTCGATCGCGGCCGCGAGCACGAGGTTGCCCGACACCTCACGCACGATGTCGAGCGCCTGCAGCATCGGCACGCCGCTGCGGAGCAGCGTGCCGAGCGTGCGTGCGAAGCGCGCCACGGCGACCTTGCGCGCGAGCTCGCCGAGCAGGACGATGCGCAGCTTGAGCGCGTCCCAGCGCAGCCGGCCGGCCGGCGTCCGCACCCAGTGCACCATCCCGATCGTGACGCCCGCGACCACCAGCAGACCGATCCACCAGTACGATCGCATCGCGTCGGACGTCGCGAGCAGCATGCGGGCCGTGAACGGCAGCGACTGCCCCGCCTGCGCGAAGATCGACGCGAACTTCGGCAGCACGTAGGTGAGCAGGATCGTCACCGAGACGAACGCCGTGACCAGCAGGATCAACGGGTAGACCATCGCCGAGCGGACCTCGTCGCGCAGCTCGTTGGCGCGCTCGAGGTAGTCGGTGAGGCGCTGCAGCACGTGGTCGAGCACGCCGCCGATCTCGCCCGCCTTCACCATGTTGACGTAGAGCGGCGGGAAGACCTTGGGATGCTGTGCGAGCGCCTCGGCGAGCGACTTGCCGCGCTGCACCGACTGCAGCACGTCGGCCACGATGCGCTTCATCTCGGCGCGCTCGGAGAGATCGGCCAGGATGGAGAGGCTGCGGTCGAGCGGCATGCCGGCCGCGAGCAGCGTGCTCATCTCGTGGGTGAAGATCAGCAGGTCGCGGCCGCGGACGCCGCGCTTGAAGCTCAGCGTCGGCAGCGAGATGCTGGCGAGGCCGCTGCGCTCGGCCACGGGCTCGGCGACGCGCAGCGGGATCAAGCCACGGTCCTGCAGCCGCGCCACCGCGACGTTGCGCTCGGCGGCCTCGATGACGCCCTCGAGGATCTTCCCCTCCGCGTCGCTCGCCCGGTACTGGAACTGCGCCATGCTGTGCTTTGCCGGCCGAGGCGGACGCCCGGCGCTCCACCCTCACGACGCGGCTCTGGATTCTTCCTGCGCTCTCGCTTCCCGAGCAGTCGAAATCAACCGGGTACAGCGCCGGCGGCGAGCCGGCCTGGCTCCATGGACGCTATATTTGCGAGGAA
The DNA here is from genome assembly GCA_040755575.1 of Thermodesulfobacteriota bacterium. Taxonomy (GTDB): domain Bacteria; phylum Desulfobacterota; class Binatia; order UBA12015; family UBA12015; genus DATCMB01. The sequence goes on along the minus strand of JBFMAS010000639.1, from coordinate 178 downwards.
ATTCGGCAGAAATCAAACTTTCACCGCTCGCGCGCCGCGCTCGGCGATTGCGGCGAGGCGCCCCACGCGCGCCGGTAGTGCCGTACGCGGCTGCGTAGCACGTCGGCGGCGGGAGCGCGCGCGTGCGCCGGCTGCGGCGCAGCGCCGGGCCAGGCGGCGACCTGGTAGCCGAGCGCGC
>JBFMAS010000638.1:0-3336 GCA_040755575.1 Thermodesulfobacteriota bacterium | reverse complement strand
CGCCCGCCGGCCGCTACACCTGGCGTCTGCCGCCGCGCTTCCCGGTGCCGCTCGTGCCCGCGGACAACCCGATGAGCGAGGTCAAGGTCGAGCTCGGGCGCTTCCTGTTCTACGACACGCGGCTCTCGCTCGACGAGACGCAGTCGTGCGGCTCGTGCCACCGACAGGAGCGTGCGTTCGCGGACGCGCGCGAGGTCGCGCTCGGCTCGACCGGGGAGCCCCATCCGCGCAACGCGCAGGGGCTCGGCAACGTCGCCTACGCCTCGACGCTCACCTGGATGAACCCGCTGCTCGTCCGCCTCGAGGAGCAGATGCTGATCCCGCTCTTCGGCCGGGAGCCGGTCGAGCTCGGCCTCGGCGGCCGTGAGGACGTGCTCCTGCAGCGCCTGCGCGACGACGCGCGCTACCGCGAGCTGTTCGCGTCGGCGTTTCCCGAGGCGGCGGATCCGATCACGGTGGCGAACCTGACGAAGGCGATCGCGGCCTTCGAGCGCACGCTGATCTCGGGCAGCTCGCCGTACGACCGCTACGTCTACCAGGGCGAGGACGGCGCGCTCTCCGAGGCCGCGCGACGCGGCATGAGCCTGTTCTTCTCGGAGATGCTCGAGTGCGACGACTGCCACGGCGGCCTCAACTTCGCGAGCGCGCTCACGCACGAGGGCAACCCGCGCGACGCGGCCCCGTTCGAGAACAACGGCCTGTACAACGTCGGGGGAACCGGCGGCTATCCGGAGCCCAACACCGGCCTGTTCGCCTTCACCGGCGACGAGCGCGACATGGGCCGGATGAACGCTGCGCGCTGCCGACGTGCCACGCCGGCGACGTCCCACAGGAGGGTCTCAACCTCGAGGAGGGCCGCGCCTACGACGCCATCTTCCTGCGCCTCTCGGCGCAGCACGACGAGCACTTCCTGATCGACCCGTTCGATCCCAACGCGAGCCACCTGTTCCTGAAGATCCTCGGGCTCGAGGAGGGCGAGCAGATGCCGCTCGGCGGCCCGCCGCTCACCGAGGAGCAGACGCAGGCCATCCGCGGCTGGATCAGCGAGGGCGCGGCGAACAACTGAGCTGCGTTGACTGCGGCAGCGGGGATGTCGTAGTTACGCAGCGTAACCGCCTGGCTGCCAGGCGCGGCGGTTCGGAGGAGGGCGCCATGTCCCGCTCCATCGGGTTCTGCTGGATCGTCGTCTTGACGCTGCTCGCGGCCGCCTGCGGGGGCGGCAGCTCCGGCGGCGGTACGGGAGGCGGCGGGACGGTCGCGCCGCCGGCGGAGCCGCCGCCCGGCGAGCCGCCGCCCGGCGAGCCGCCGGCCGAGTGCGAGCAGAGCTTCGACGGCACCTTCGCCGCGATCCAGTCGGTGGTCTTCGAGCGCAAGGGCTGCACCCAGGACGCGTGTCACGGCAGCGCGGTCTCGGGTGGGCTCGACCTTCGTCCGGAGGTCGCCTATCGCAACCTGCTCGAGGTCCCCTCGCAGAGCAGCTCCGACCTCCGCATCATGCCCGGCGAGCCGGGCGAGAGCTTTCTCTTCCAGAAGCTGCTCGCGGGCACCCGGCCGGGCAGCGTGACGATCGGCGGCAGCCCGATGCCGAGCGGCCTGCCGCCGCTCAGCGAGAACGAGCTCGAGGCGGTGCGTCTGTGGATCGAGGCCGGGGCGCCGGAGACCGGCTCGGTCGGCGACTCGACGACCGGCAGGTCCGACACCATCGAGGAGCTGCTCGACGCCTGCCTGCCCGACGCCGGTCCGATCACCATCGAGCCGCTCGAGCCGCCGCCGGCCGACGAGGGCGTGCAGTTCGTCATGCCGACGTACCTGCTGCCGGCCGCGACCGAGGTGGAGGTCTGCTACGCGTCGTACTACGATTTCACCACCGTCGTGCCGCAGCGCTTCCAGGATCCGACCGGCACGTTCTTCTACGCGAACGGCAGCCGGCTGCGGCAGGACCCGCAGAGCCACCACTTCGTCATGACGCACTCGGGCCTCGACGCGTCCTACCTCGAGGACCCGTCGTTCGGCGCCTGGACGTGCCGCGGCGGCGAGCGCGCCGGCGAGGCGTGCGAGCCGGCCGATCCGGCCGCGTGCGGCGCGGGCCTGTGCGCGAGCGAGGTCCGGGACAGCATCGCGTGCATCGGCTTCGGACCGCCCGAAGGCGCGGTCGACGTCGCGGCAGGAGGCATCGCGGGCGCCCAGACCGCGCAGCAGTTCGTCCCGCCGCGCGACGGCGTGTTCCGCGAGATCCCGCTGCGCGGCATCCTCTACTGGAACTCGCACGCCTTCAACCTGACGTCGCAGGACCACCAGATGAACGGGCGGGTCAACCTGTTCTACACCGACGACCTGCGCCTCGAGTCCGTCCTCGCGACCGACTCGTCCAACATCTACATCGCCGCGGGCCAGCCGCCGTTCACGATCGAGTCGTACTGCGCCGAGCACGTGGTGCCGCGGGGCGTGCAGGTGATCCAGATCGCCTCGCACACGCACAAGCGGGGCAAGCGGTTCTGGGTCGAGCTGCCCGACGGGTCGCAGATCTACGAGAGCCGGATCTACTCCGATCCGATCGACCAGAGCTACGACCCGCCGCTCGTGTTCGACTCGCCCGACCCGCGGCAGCGCACGCTGCGCTACTGCGCGACGTACAACAACGGCGTCAAGGAGGACGGCTCGCCCGATCCGGAGACCGTCACGCGTGCGTCGCGGATGCCGGACCGCGCCTCGTGCACCCCGGTCGCGTGTGCGGCGGGCCGCGTCGGCGCGCCCTGCTGGGGCGTCGCCGACGACGCGGCCTGCGACTCGTCGCCGGGTGCGGGCGACGGCCTGTGCGACGCGTGCCCGATCACCGCGGGCGTGACGACGGAGAACGAGATGTTCATCGTCATCCCGACCTACGTCGTGCCGGTCGAGTGACGGCTCCCGCAGCGCGCCGGCGCGCACGGTCGGTCGGCTGACGCGTTCCGCACCGCCGCGCGGCACGTCGCCTCGCGCAGCGGTTCGCGCGGCCGGGCTTGACAGCCCGGGCGATTCCGTTACCGCGGACGACGCGCACCGCCGCCGGGCGCCTTTGCCTGGACGGCCGCAGGGAGGTGAAGTGTCGCTATTCGGCTCGACACGAGGATCGCGCGTCGAGCGCGCCGCGCTGGCGTTGCTGGCGCTCCTCACCGCGTGCAGCGACCAGCCCGCCACGTCGGCCCTGCGCATCGCCGTCATCGACGGCGCCACCGGCGAGCCGACGCCCGCGCGGCTCGAGCTCGTCGACGAACGAGGAGCGGCCGTGCTGCCGGACGGGACGCTGCGCGTGCTCGGCGATTGCGACGGCCATCCGGCGACGAGCTGGGACGACGC
>JBFMAS010000637.1:0-2563 GCA_040755575.1 Thermodesulfobacteriota bacterium | reverse complement strand
CGCCGGCCGGCGTGTTGCACACCACCGTCAGGTCGCGCACGCCGCGCTCGGCGATCGCCAGCAGGCAGTCGGTCGGCCACGCCTGCGGCGGGCCGAAGCTGTGCACCAGGAGGGAAGCGCCGTCGTAGACGTCGGCCACGGCCTCGCGCGCGGATTCGCAGATCTGCTTGTTCGCCACGGCCGTCTCGCTTCCCACGCCGCAGCGCCAGGCGCAAGCCGGCCGACGCCGCGTCTCAGGCGGGGCGCGCGTCCGTGCGGTCCGCGGCAGGATGCGCGTTCGCGACCACCGGCGGCGGCATGTGGTGCCCCGAGACGCCGCGGATGTTGAAGCGCGCGCGGACCTCGTCGACGCCCCGTCCCATGTCCGGCCAGTAGTCCCACCCCGTCAGCAGGTCGGTGGTCACGCCGGCGCCGAGCGCGAAGCCCTTCGCCACCTCCTCCGGCCGGAAGTTGCCGCGTCCCGGCTCGACGATGCCGGCCGTGCTGAACGCGAGCCCGCAGTGGAAGTCGAGGATGACCTCCATCAGGAGCTCCCAGCCGAAGTCGTCGCCGCGCATGCCGGCCTCGAAGCCGGCGACGTTCATCTCGCCCGGCATGTCGGTGTTGAAGCCGGCGAGGATGTGGCTCAGGTCGTGGGTCACGAGCGCCTCGCTCAGGCTGCCCTTCTCGCCCGGCAGCGGGAAGCCGCGCGCGCGGTAGAACTCGTAGAACTCGCGTCCGAGCGTGCCCTCGGGATGGAGCGCGAGCGCGCGGTAGCGCTCGGCGACCGACTTCTCGCCGAGGTACTGCCGCACGATCTCGACCGCGAAGCGCACGCGCGCGACGAGCCCGCCGTCGGGCACGTAGGCCCGCAGCATGCGCCGGCCGTAGTCGAGCGCGAGGCGCTTGAGCCGCCCGTCGCGCACCCGGTGCAGATCGAGCAGGGTCGCCGGCGCGACGCCGAGCGCGCGCGCGAACTCGTCGACCACGGCGACCTGCGCCGCGTCGACCTGCATCGGCAGGTACGGCATCAGGACGAGGAACTGCACGGCGAGCCGCCGCCGCGCGTCGTCCCGGACGCGCTCCGCGAGCCGCTCGGGGCCGAGCTCGGCGAGCGCTTCGACGTCACCGCTCGACTGCAGGACGTGGTCCCGCGTCGCCTCGAGCATCCGCCTCGAGATCGCGTCGAGCGGCCGTCGCCCGTGCAGCGTCGCGACGCAGCGCATCGCGGCAAGAACGGCGTCGGCCTCGTCCGGGGTCCACGACAGCGTCTTCATGCGAGGCTCCTCGTGTGCGGCGGCACCCGCGGCGTGCCGTCGTCGCAGGTCCGCGTACCGGTGAACGATCGGCGCGAGCGGCGATGCGCTTGAGCGGCGCGCCCTCAGGTGCTCCGCACGAGCAGCGCCACGGCCTCGACGTGCGGCGTCTGCGGCAGCATGTCGAAGGCCCGCACGCGCTCGGTCGCCCAGCCGCGCGCCGCGAGCAGCGCGAGGTCGCGGGCGAGCGAGCGCGGGTCGCACGAGACGTAGGCGATGCGCCGCGGTGCGAGCTGCGCCAGGGCGTCGAGCACGACGGCCGAGAGGCCCTTGCGGGGCGGGTTGACGGCGACCAGCGCCGGCGCCGCGAAGCCCCGCTCCGCCGCGAGCCGAAGCGTGTCCTCGACGGGCGCCGCGACGAACTCCGCGTTCGCCGCGCCCGCGCGGCGCGCGCTCGAGGTCGCACAGGAGATCGCCGGGGGCTGCGCCTCGATGCCCAGGACGCGGCGCAGGCGCGGCGCCAGGTGCAGCGCGATCCCGCCGACGCCGCAGTAGAGGTCGAGCGCCGCGTCGTCCGGGCGCGGCGCGAGCCAGTCGCGCACGGTGGCGTAGATGCGTGCGGCGACCGCCGTGTTGGCCTGGAGAAAGGCGTCCGGCCGGCTCTCGAGCTCGACGTCGCCGAAGCGCTCGGCGAGCGCTGGCAGCCCGAACAGGCGGCGAAGGTCCGCGCTGAGCAGCGCGTTGCCCGGCGTCGGGTTGACGCACAGGAAGGCCGCGGCAAGGGTCGGCAGCTCGCGCCGCAGCCGCGCCACGAGCTCGCCCAGGCGCGGCGGATCCGGCACCGCCGACACGAGCGTCAGGTGGACCGTGCCGTGCGTCGTCGAAGCGCGCGCCAGCGCGTAGCGCAGCGCGCCCGTGCGCACGCGCTCGTCGAAGATGGGCATCGCGAGGCGCTCGACCTCGCGCCGCAGGGTACGCAGGACCGGCTGCAGGAGGCGGTGGTGCACGACGCAGCCGTCGGACGGCGCCACGCTGTGCGTGCCGGGGCGATAGACGCCGAGCACGACCTCCCGCTCGCGGCCGCGCGCGCGCCGCGCGCGGAAGACGAGCTTCGCGTGGTTGCGGTAGCCGAGCGCGCGCGGGCTGCCGACAGGTGCGTCGTGCCGTGCCACGACGACGTGCTCGTGCGCGAGCGCTTCGCGCAGCGACGCGTCCTTGGCGGCGAGCTGCCCCGGGTACGCCGTGCCGACCAGCGGGCAGCCGACGCAGTCCGGGAAGTGCGGGCACGGCACGCGCGCGGCACCACCGACCGCCTCGCGGGCCACGCG
>JBFMAS010000636.1:0-2758 GCA_040755575.1 Thermodesulfobacteriota bacterium | reverse complement strand
GCGTCCCGCGGACCGGAGCGCAACGCGAGCACCGTCCCGCCGAGCAGCAGCGCGACCACGAACGGAAGCAGCGCGCGCGCGGCGGCGTCCCGCACCATCGGGCCGAGGACCGGCGCGCCCGTGACGAGCACGCTCGCGACCTCGTCGTCGTGCCTCGCGCGCAGCGCCAGGGCCGCCGACGCGATCGTCTCATCCGGGACGTGCGGCAGGAAGTTCGCCACCACGAGCGCCGCGCTACCGTCGAGCGAGACGAGCTGCCCGCCGTAGTTCGGGTCGGCGTCGACGCGGCGGCGCAGCGCGACGATCTCCTCCTCGCTGCCCGGCACCTCTGCCATCAGGTAGACCGGCTCGAGGGTCGCTTCGCTCGCGCGCAGATCGCGCATGTTGGGCGACGCGAGGCTCACGACGTCGGTCGGAAACACGCCGGGCAGCGCGAGCACGTCGCGCGTCAGGGCCGCCACCTTCGCGAGGCCGGGGCGCGTCCACACGTTGCCGCTGCGCGCCACGACGACGAACACCAGCGGCCGCGTCAAGCCAAACTCGCTCGCGATCTCACCGTCGAGCACGACGAGCGGGTCGTCGGGCGCGAGAAGCCCGGTCGCGACGGTGAGGCCGGGACGGCGCAGCCAGGCCCCGGCCACGAGGAGCACCGTGACCACGGCCAGCAGCACGAGCGCGCGAAGACGCGCGCTACTTTCCGGCGCGGACCAGCACATCCATCGCGAAGTCGTCGGGATCGCTCGGGATCCGGTAGTCGGCCGGGTTGCGCGGGTCGCGCGGCGGGAACAGCATCGCCGTGGCGCGCTTGTACATGTGATTCTCGGCCGTCTGGATGGCGATGCCGCCGGACGGGATCCAGCTCTTGCCGCCGTCGAGCGAGTCCCACACCCCGGACGAGACCTGGTAGGAGACCATCAGCGTTCCCGCGCGGTCGTACTTGCTCGACCAGGCGCCGCGGTAGGTCTCCGCGTCGATGCGCATCACGATGCGGCCGTAGAGGTAGTTGCGGTCGCGGGGCACGGCCTCGACCACCCATACCGGACGCAGCCCGAGGACCGCGCTCACGGGAGCCCACGGCACGCCCTTCCAGCCGCGCTCCTCGGCACCCAGCCGCGGGACGTCCTTCCACACCGTGCGCCAGCCTCCGCCGGGGGCAGGCACGATGTCCACGTCGTTGGTCACGCCGAACGGGTCGACCAGCACGAGCATCTCCTGACGGCCGAGCAGCCGGAACTCGAAGCTCTCCGGCTTGCCGTCGAAGAACGGGCCGTCGTCGAGGCTCACGTCGGAGCCGAGGAAGCCGTCCGAGCGGTTGAGCGGGTTCACCTGGCGCGGACGGCGCAGGCCGGGCACGTAGCTCCACAGCGCGTCCGGGCGGTCGCCCGCGCGGTAGCGCCAGGTGAGCGTGTTCGTCCCCTGCAGGTCGGCCGGCGCGACCACGCGCGCGATCGTCTGCATCAGCAGGTCGTCGGGGTTGGCGCGCTCGGCGGACTCCGGCGAGCCGTCGTACATCCGCATCATCACGTCGGTGCGGATCTGGCGCTCGACGCCGCGCTGCCCGAGCATGACCACGTCCGTCAGGAAGCGCGAGTCACCGCGGTAGTAGCTCAGGTAGAGGTTGTTCCACATCACCTTGATCCCGGCCTGCGGGTCGTTGACCTCGATGTCGGGGAAGGGAAAGCCGAAGATCCGTGACGGCCGCTTGCCGGTCGCGAGCTCCACGATCGAGCCGCGCTCGTCGAGCGCGTAGCGATCGCGGTTCGCCCGCGACGCCTGCGCGAGGTCGGGCGGCAGCGTGATCGGGCGCAGATCGGCGCGGCGGACGTCGACGAAGCGGTTGCGGTACTCGCCGAGCCGGTAGTGCTCCAGGATCTCGTCGGGCAGCAGGCCGCGGGCGGCCTGCCAGTTGTCGGGGCCGAGGAGGTCGCCGTCCCGCAGCGCCGGGGCTCCGCCGAGCCCGCCACCGGCCACCAAAAGCCCTGTGGCGGCCGCGACGACCGCAAGAGCAAGAATTCGCGGCATCATGCCACCCGCGAGTGCACGCCGCATGCCGCGCCGCCACGAGCCCTCGCGGACCGCGGCGGCGCCGGGCCGCGGGCCGGCCGCGCCGCCGCTCTTCAGGTCTGGGAATCGGCCGGTCGGCGCTTTCGCGTCCGTGCGAGGCCACGATTCGCCCCGGCCGGCGGCGCGAGGGCCGCGCACTCGTCCTCGCGGCCGCGGACGACGCGCCGGCCGGCGAGCGGCCCGCGCTGCGCGGTGACGACGGTGTACTGGCGCTCCCGCGTGCCGCCGTCGAGGTAGAGCACGACCCAGTCGTCCGTCTTGCCGAGCTCGTGCGCCCGCACCGTGTTCGAGAACACGGCGGTGTAGTGCCCCCGCCCGCGCTCGGCGTGCAGGACGGGCAGCCAGGCCTCGCGGCGCGGATTGAACCGGCGCGGCGCGATGCGCGGCAGCCGACCCGCCGCGCTCTTCTCGCGGTACTCGCGGTCGACGTCGAGCAGCTCGGCGACGGGCGGCGCTCCGCCGGCCGCGCCGCGCGCGCTCCCCGCGGCCTCCTGCGTCGCGCCGTCCCGCACGCGGCCGAGGCGGTGCGCGAGCGAGTCGCGGATGCCGGCGAGGCGCTTCGCCCCGATCCCGGCCAGCGCCTGCAGGCGGCCGTCGAGCGGCGCGCCGCCCCAGCCCTCGATGCGGACGCGCGCGCCGGGCGCGGCGCGGACGGCGTCCGAGGTGAGCAGGTCGACGACCGCCTCGAGGTCGT
>JBFMAS010000635.1:0-8813 GCA_040755575.1 Thermodesulfobacteriota bacterium | reverse complement strand
GGTCGGCGCACCGCGGCGCGGCGAGCGCCGCGCGCGGGCGCGGACCGCCGGGCAGCGGGTCGCGCAGGAAGACCGCGTCGCCGTAGAGGACGCGCTCCCGCGCGGCGCTGCGCAGCTTGTCGAGCGCGCGTCGCGAGCGATGGTGCAGCGACAGGAAGCCGTAGAACGAGAAGCCGTGCCGGCGGAGCAGCAGCTCGACCTCGGAGAACAGACGCTGGCCGCGGTAGAGCTCGCAGAACGACACCTCGCAGACGACGCCGACGGCGCGCTCGCGCAGCGTTCGCCGGGCGCCGCGCAGGATCTCGTGCTCGGTGCCCTGCGTGTCGAGCTTGAGCAGCTCGCCCCAGAAGGGCTCGCGCGCGCGCGCGCCGAACAGCACGCGGTCGAGCGTCGTGACGCGCAGCGGCTCGCGGCCGAGCGGCCGCCACTTCGCCATCGCGTAGCGCCGCGTGAAGGCCTCGTTCGGCGGCCGCAGCGAGCTGTTGGTCGGCGCCGACAGGACGTGCAGCTGGGCGCGGCCGGCGCGCGCGCCGAGCGCGAGCGGCTCGATCTCGCAGCGCGCCCACGGGCTCGCCGTCGCGAGCGCGGCGCGGAGCCGCGCGCACTCGTCGGCGGCGGGCTCGAAGCCGAGCACGGCGGTGGCGCCCGCCACGGGCTCGACCAGCTCGTGCACGCCGCCGCGCGCGCCGACGTCGACGAAGCCGAGCGGCGTCGCACGCAGCGTCGCGCCCGGACCCGAGGCCGCGAAGTCCGGATCGCGCAGCAGCGAATCGCGTCCGGCACGGGTCACGGCCGTTCCTCCGCGTACACCGGGATCGCCATGCGGCACGCGCTCGCGCCCGCGCGGAAGCGGGCACCGCGGCGCACGTAGGTCATGAGCAGGGCCATGCGGCAGTCCGCGGAATGGTTGTCGTGCGAGCCGTGGATCAGGTGGCCGTGCAGCAGCACGGACGAGCCGGCCGGCACCTCGAGCGTCCGGCTGCAATAGACCCCCGGCACGACGACGTGCTGGCGCAGCGCGTTCGCCGCCTGCGCCGCGTGCAGGCGCGCGCCCTCGAGCGGCTCCATCGCGAGCAGCGGCTCGCGGTGGCTGCCGGGGTAGACGTAGAGCGCTCCGTTGTCGCGGCGCACGTCGTCGAGCGCCGTCCACGCCGACGCGAACGCGTCCCGCGCGGCCTCGACGTAGTGGTTGTCCTGGTGCGGCGTGAAGCCGGGCGTGCCCGGGACGCCGTAGAAGATCTGCGTCTGGATCGCGCTCACCGGGCCGCCGAGCACGCGCTCGACGAGCGCCACGACGGGCGCGTGGTGGATCGCGGCGAGGAACGCCGGGTGCTCGCGATGAGGGTTCATGCGCGGCGCCCACGAGCTCGCGCCGTGCCGCAGCTCCGCTGCCGCCGCGCGCAGGCGCGCGCGCTCGGCCTCGCCAAAGACGCCGGGCGCGACGTGGAAGCCGTCGCGCGCGTACGCCGCGAGGACGGGGTCACGCGCGCCCGCGGCGGAGGGCTCACGCCGCACGGCCGAGCTCCGCGCCGTCGCGGTACCAGCGGACCGTGGCCGCGATGCCGTCGGCGAGCGACGTGCGCCGCCTCGGGCCCAGCACCGCGTCGGCCCTGGTCGTGTCGAGCATCCGGTAGGGGATCGCGTCGGGCTTGCTCGCGTCGAAGCGGACCTCCGGCCGGTGCCCGCAGACGTCGAGGATCGTTCGCACGGCCTCGCGGATCGTCGTCGCGCGGCCAGCCGCGACGTTCAGCGGCTCGCCGGTGCAGTAGCGCTCGATCGCCGCGAGCAGGTCGTCGACGAAGTCCTCGACCCAGAGGAAGTCGCGTACGGCGTCGCCCGTGCCCCAGACGACGAACGGGTCTTCGCGGCGGAGCGCGCGCTTGATCAGCGCGGGCAGCACGTGCGAGCGGTCGTCCTCGAACTTGTCGTGCGGGCCGTAGAGGTTGCTCGGGCGCAGCAGCGCGATCCGCATGCCGAAGCGGTCGCGGTAGAAGCGCGCGACCTGCTCGAGGTAGCGCTTCATCCAGCCGACACCCTGGTAGAGCACGAACGGCGGCCGGTTGAGGTCGAGCTCGTCCTCGCGGATCGGGTGGAACGCCTCCTGGTAGACGGTCGAGCTGCTGATCATCGCGACGCGCTCGACGCCGCAGAGACGGCTCGCCTCGAGCAGGTTCGCGTGGATGCACAGGTTCGGCAGCACGAGGCGGGTGGGCTCGTCGCGCATCACCTGGGCGCCGAAGGTCTGCGCGGCGCAGACGAAGACGTCCTGCGCGCCGCGCGTCGCGTCCAAGCAGTCTTGGAGGCGCGTGAAGTCGAAGCGCCGCGACAGCTCCGGCAGCACCGCCGGCGGACGCTCGTGGTGGCTCGTGCGCACCTGCGCGCCGAGCGCGTGCAGGCGGCGCGCGAGCGCGCTGCCGACGAGACCGCTGCCGCCGGCGACCAGCACCGTGCGGCCCTTCACGACGGCGCTCCCACGTGCGCGCCCCGGCCGACGCCGAGGTCGCGCTGCGAGACGATCGGCTGGCGCGCGGGCCACCAGATGCCGAGCTCGGGATCGTCCCAGGCCAGCGTGAACTGGCGCGCGCGGTCGTAGTACGACGACTGCTTGTAGTGGAAGATCGCCTGCTCGCCCAGCACGAGGTGGCCGTTGCCGTGCCGCGGCGGGATCAGCACCTGCAGCCGGTTTCTCTCCGACAGCGTGAAGGCCTCCCAGCGCCGGTAGTGCGGCGAGCGCTCGTCCCAGTTGACGACCACCAGGTAGAAGCGCCCGGCGAGGCACGACACGAGCTTCCAGGTGACGTCGTCGCCGTGGATGCCGCGCAGCACGTCGCGCGTCGACACCGAGATGTCGTCCTGGACGAAGTCGACGTCGATCCCCGCCGCCGCGTAGAGCGCGCGGTTCCAGGTCTCGACGTACTCGCCGCGGAAGTCCTCGAAGCGCGTCGGCGGCTCGATCAGCAGGACGCCGTCGAGCGTCGTGGTACGGACCGCGAGGCGCGGCGCGTCGCTCGGGGCTACGGCACCGCGCGACGCGGCTCGTCGAAGCTGCAGCATCGATCTCCTCCCGCGTTCCCCTGCGAGCGCGCGGCGAAGTAGTTTTGCTTGTGCTCGAACTCGCGCTCGTGCGCGACGAACCAGTCCCAGGTCTCGCGCAGGCCGTCCTCGAGCGAGGTGCGCGGCTGCCAGCCGAGCGTGTCGCGCGCCCGCTCGATCGCCATGACGCGCACCGGGAAGCCCGCGGGCCGCGTCGCGTCGAAGCGGTAGCGGAAGGGGACGACCCGGCTCAGCGTCTCGACCAGCTCGGCGACCGAGCAGCCGACGCCGCTGCCGAGGTTGACCGGCGCGGGACCGCTGCCGTGGTAGAGCGCGAGAACCACCCCCTCGGCGACGTCACGGCTGTGGACGAAGTCGCGCACCGCGCTGCCGTCGCCCCAGACGACGAGCGGGTCCTCGCCGCGGCGCACGCGGCTCATCAGCGACGGGATCACCATCGCGCTCGCGGGGTCGAAGCTGTCGCCGGGGCCGTAGACGTTGGCGAGCCGGACGACGGCGAAGGTGTCGATGCCGAACTCGCGCTGGTACGCCTCGATCTGCAGCTCGCCCATGCGCTTCGCCCAGCCCGGGAAGAGGTCCATCGGCGGCCCGTCCCACGCGTCTGCCTCGCGGAACACCTCGCGGCTCGGGTAGGCGCCGATCGAGCTGGTGAACACCAGCCGGCGCACGCCGCTCCGGCGGCTCGCCTCGAGCAGGTTCGCGTTCATCAGCAGCAGCGGCACGAAGAAGCTCGCCGGACGGCGCGTCGTCACCTCGACCGAGCCCTTGATGCCGGCGACGTGGAACACGATCTCCATGTCGCGCGTCGCGTCGCGGCAGAAGGCGGGATCGGTGAGGTCGCCGAGCAGGTGCTCGGCGCGCGGATCGACCTGCAGGTCGTCGAGCGAGGCGGTGCGCACGCAGGCGCCGGCGTCGCACGCGAGGCGCGTGATCTGCCGCCCGACCATGCCGGTGCCGCCGGTGACGAGCACGTTGCGCCGGCGGAGCCAGCGCAGGATCGAATCGGGGATCATCGTCGTCCTTTCGAGGGCCGCGGCCGCCAGACGAGGCTGCCCCAGCCGTCGTGGAGCTCGCTGCCGAGGTGGCGGCGCACGCAGAGCAGCTCGATCTCGCCGCGTCGTGCGAGGCGCTCGAGGCACGGCAGGTAGCCGCGCAGGTAGCGGCGCCGCTCGGCGTAGCGCGCCGCGACCGCGTCGAACGGCAGCTGCAGATCGTAGAGCTCGTGGATCGGCTCGAGGTGGACGCAGATCTGCGGCCGGCGCTCGAGCAGGAAGCCGAGGAACGGCGCGTAGCCGTCGCCGAGCTGCTCCATCGCGCCGATGGTCACGACGGCCGTGCCCGCGGGCAGCTCGAGGCCCTGGTCGGGCGCGAACATGTCGAAGCGGCGCGCCGCGATCGGCAGCCGTGCGAGGCTCGCCACCTCGGCGAGCAGCTCCTGCGACGCCGGCGCCCAGTCGAGGCCGACGAGCGGCACGCCGGGAAGGAGCCGCGCGAGCGCGACCAGGTTGTGCCCGGGGCCGCAGCCGAACTCGAACACCGCGGCCGCGTCGCCGAGCCAGCGCCGCGCGACGAAGGCGTGCATGACGTCGACGAAGCTCGCCTCGAAGCGCGCGTCGTGCGGGCGCACGTACCTGCCCTCGAGGCGCATGGTGCGCGACGGCCGGCGGAAGTAGTGCGGCTCGAGCTCGGCGAGGTCGCCGCCCGAGGCGCGGAAGCGGCGCAGGATGTCGCCCCAGCCGGCCTGCCACGCCGGCTGGCGCGCGGGGCCGGACGGCGCGAGCGGCGAGTCGAGCGTCGACACGACGCGCTCGACGACCTCCTCGAGCGCCTCGCCGGTGAGCGGCGTGTAGCGGAGGTCCGCCCGGTCGATCCGCGCGGCGCACTCCTCGGGCAGCTCGTCCTCTCGGACGCCGAGCAGCCGAGCGAAGGCGCCGCGGTCGAGCCGCGGCGCGTGCGCCTCGGGCGGCCTCGCGCGCGGCGCGAAGCGGTCGTCGGTCGTTGCGGCGAGGGTCACGCGGCGCCTCTCCGGGCGTCGACCGCCGCCTCGGCGCCGCGCGCGCGCGGCCGTGCGGGCCGGGCGGCGAGCCGCCGGCGCTCCTCCTCGGCGGCGGCACCGGCCGCGGCACCGACGCCGTAGTGGATCACGCGGCTGCCCTCGCTCTCGAAGGCGAACGGCACGTGCAGGTGGCTCGCGAGCGCGCGCAGCAGGCCCGCGCGGCGCTGCGGCGGCACGAAGAAGCACATGAAGCCCGAGCTGCCCGCGCCGAGGAGCTTGCCGCCGATCGCGCCGCCGCGGAGCGCCCTCGCGTAGAGCTCGTCGACGGAGCTGCCCGACACCAGCGCGCTCAGGCTGCGCTTGAGCGCCCACGCCTCGTGCAGCAGGCGCCCGAAGGGCTCGAGGTCGCCGTTGCCGGTCAGGATCGCGAGCCCCTGGTCGACCATCGCGCGCATGCGCAGCAGCGCGTCGCGACGGGCGTCGAGGTTCGCGACCACGTCGGCGGCGACCGCCGACGCGAGCCGGCTCGTGCCGGTGAAGACCAGCACCAGGTGCGCCTGCAGCTCCTCGAGCCGCGCGGGCGGCAGGGGCACCGGGTCGACGCGGATCTCGTCGTCGCGCCGGAACTCGATCAGGTTCAGCCCGCCGTACGCGGCCGCCACCTGGTCCTGCGAGCCGACGTTCTCGTGCAGCACCTCGCGCTCGAGGTGGATGGCACGCAGGGCGAGGTCGTGCTTGGCGATCATCTGGCCGCGCAGGCTGGTCAGCGCCTTGATCAGGCCGACGGCGAACGACGAGCTCGAGCCCATGCCGGCGCGCGCGGGGAGGTCGGCCTGGTGATGGATCTCGACGCCGGTCGCGTCGTCGAAGCCGAGCAGCTTGAGCCCCTCGCGCACCGCGGGGTGCAGGATCTCGGCGATCGTCGCGACCGTCTCGACGTGCGACCACACGACGCGGTGGCGCGTCGTGAAGAACGGCGGCAGGTGGCGCACCGTCAAGTAGCAGTACTTGTCGATGGTCGTCGACAGCACGGCGCCGCCCTCGCGCCGGTACCAGGCCGGGTAGTCCGTGCCACCGCCGAGGAACGACAGCCGGAACGGCGTCCGCGTGATGATCATGCCGCCAGCGCCTGGCGCGTGCCGACCCGCGCCCGGTGGTGCTCGAGCAGGTCGCGCAGCGTGGTCTCGAGCGGGATCTTCGGCCGCCAGCCGGTCGCGTCGCGGAACTTGCGCGAGTCCGGGATCTGCAGCGTGACGTCGGACGGACGCACGAGCCGCGGGTCGACGGCGTGCTCGATCGGGCGGCGCGCCAGGCCGACCAGCAGGCCGAGCATCTCGCCGACGGTGCACGTCTGATCGCCGCCGATGTTGTAGACCTCGCCCGCGGGGCAGCGCTCGAGCAGCAGCCAGTAGGCGCGGACGGCGTCGCGCACGTCGGCGAAGGTGCGCACGCTCGCGAGGTTGCCGACGCGGATCGGGTTCGGCCGCAGGCCCGCCTCGACCTCCGCGATCTGCTTCGCGAACGCGCTCTCGGCGAAGACGTCGCCGCGGCGCGGCCCCGTGTGGGTGAACATCCGCGTGCGGATGGTCTGGATGCCGTAGGACAGGAAGTACTGCTGCGCGACCATGTCCTCGCCGACCTTCGACACCGCGTACGGGCTCGCCGGGCGCAGCTCGTTGCCCTCGACGATCGGCACCTCGTCGTCGCGCACCTGGCCGTAGACCTCCGACGAGCTGCAGATGTGGATCCTCGGGTCGATGCCGACCAGGCGCACGGCGTCGAGCAGGTTGGTCGTGCCGATGACGTTGGTGTGCAGCGTGTCGGCGGGCGCGAGGAAGCTCGTCGAGACGTAGGACTGCGCGGCGAGGTGGAAGATGCGCTCGGGGCGCACGGCCTCGAGGACGCGGACCAGCGAGTGCAGGTCGCGCAGCTCGCCGTCGTGCAGCCGCACGCTGCCGAGGACGGCCTGCAGGTTGTCGAGCGGGCTGCGCCAGCGCACCAGCCCGTGCACCTCGACCTTCGGGTGCTCGCGCAGCACGTACTCGGCGAGGTGGCTGCCCACCATGCCGGTGATTCCGGTGATCAGGATCCGCATCGGGTCCTCGCTCCTCGCTCCCGGCTCGTGCTCAGAACGGGCCCTTGAAGCGCTTGTAGACGTCGGCCATCGACTCCTCGCCGGGCAGCGGGACGCGGTGCAGCTCGCGGCCGGTGACGAGCTTCGCGATGTCGTCGGTCAGGCGGCGCAGGCTCGGGTAGAACAGGTCCTCGAGCGCTTTCGCGGTTGGGCACGGCGCGGGCGCCATGCCGAGCGAGCGCACGGGCGCGCGCAAGAGCCCGGGGTCGCGCTCGCAGACCAGGCGGCAGACCTCGGCCGCGACGCCGAAGGCCCGCCACGACGTGTCGGCGACCAGCAGGCGGCCGGTGCGCGCGACGCTGTCGAGGATCATCTCGACGTCCGGGTGCGACACGCAATGCAGGTCGATCACCTCGACGTCGGCGGCGCCGACGTGCGCCAGGTGCTCGGCCGCGCGCAGCGCCTCGAGCACCATGATCGAGGTCGCGACGACCGTGACGTCGGAGCCGCCGCGCAGCCGGCGCGAGCCGAGCGGCGAGGCCGCCGCGGGCACGCCTGCGTCCGGCCCCTCGTCGACGCGGAACGACAGGTCGTAGAGCAGCCGGTGCTCGAGCGCGAGGACCGGCCCGCGATGGTTGGCGATCAGCCAGGGGTAGGTCGAGAGGATCGACTCCGCCGTCGACGGCATGACGACCAGCAGGCCGGGGACGTGGGCGAACAGCGACTGCAGGCTCTGCGAGTGCTGCGCGCCCTGGCCCCAGCTCCGGCCGACGATCATCCGCACCAGCATCGGCACCGCGAAGCGGCCGCCGAACATGTAGCGGTACTTGGCCGCGAGGTTGACGAGCTGGTTCATCGCGAGCAGCGCGAAGTCGGCGCGGATGTGCGTCTGGATCGGGTAGAGGCCGCCGAGCGCCGCGCCGACCGCGACGCCGGTCATGCCTTCCTCGGCGAGCGGCGTGTCGATCACGCGCTCGCGCCCGAACTCGTCGGCGAGGCCGAGGGTCGAGCCGAAGATGCCCTTGTGGTCGTCGACGCCCTGACCGAGCAGGATCACGTCCGGGTCGCCGGCGAGCGCTTCGCGCATGGTCTGCAGCAGCGCCTCGCGGTAGGTGACGGTGCGTGCCGCCGGACGCTGCGCCGGCCGGTCGACGACGTAGGCGAGTCCCATCGCTGCGCTCCTCACGCGACGTCCGCGAGCAGGCTCGTCGGGTCCGGCCAGGGGCTCGTCTCGGCGAATGCCACCGCCGCGTCGATCTCCCGCTGGATCTGCGGGGTGAAGCGCGCGACGCGCTCCGTGTCGAGCAGCAGCGGGTCGGTGCGCCGCCACATGTCGGCCTCGCGTGCGGAGCGATAGCCGACGTGGTGGTCGTCGCCGATGCCGACGTGCTCGAGCTGGCGGTAGGTGTCGCACACGACCGCGGCCGGGCCGCCGTCGGCGCGGATGCCCTCGACCGCGGCGGCGACCGTCTCGTAGACGGCGAGCGGGTCGTTGCCGCGCGTGCACGCGAGCACCGGGACGTCGTACGCCGCCGCGTGCTCCGCGATGTCATAGGCCTGCCGCGCCGCGATCGAGGAGTGCACGGCGAGCCCGTTGTTCTCGCACAGGAACAGGACCGGCAGGCGATGCAGCGCCGCGAAGTTCAGCGACTCGTGATAGACGCCCTCCTCGGTCGCGCCGTCGCCGAA
>JBFMAS010000634.1:0-3384 GCA_040755575.1 Thermodesulfobacteriota bacterium | reverse complement strand
CGACGAACGGCAGGCGTGCCGTGCGCTCGCCCTCGCCGCCCTGCTCGCCCTCGCCCTCGCTGCCCCGGCCGCGCTCGCGGCCGACCAGACGCTCCTCGGCCAGCGCCTGCTGATCACCGACCGCGACCCGGACGAGCCGGCACGCCGACGCATCGTGCTCACCGCACGCGAGCGGCAGAGCGCGAACGTCCTCACCGGCGACCCGACGGTCGCCGGCTCGGACGGCGGCGCGCTGCTGCAGATCGTCACCGCGGGCGGCACGCCGGTGAGCCGCGTGCTCGCCCTGCCCCAGGGCGTCGCGCGCAGCGGCAAGCCCTTCTGGCGTGCGACCGCGCCGCACGGCTTCCGCTACTCCGACCCGCGCGGCGAGAACGGGCCGGTCACGTCGCTGGTCCTGCGCAAGTCGCCGAACGGCCTGTTCTCCCTGCGCGTCGTGCTGTCCGGTCGCAACGCGCCCCTCGATGTCGTGCCGCCGAACCCGGGCACGCAGGCCGACGTGACGCTGTCGCTCGCGGGCGGCGACCGCTACTGCGTCGCGTTCGGACCGGACGGCGTCGTCAAGAACGACGGCGGGCGCTCCTTCACGGTCGCGGGCGAGCTGGCCGAGTCGTGCCCGGCCGCGGTCGACGGCGAGCTGCTCGCCCTGAGCTACAACGTCGCCGGACTGCCGCAGGGCATCTCCGGATCGAACCCCGCGACCAACACGCAGATCATCAGCCCGCTGCTGAACGGCTACGACCTGGTGCTGGTCCAGGAGAGCTGGCAGACGCCCGAGCCGAACCCGCTCGCGCCGCTGCGGGTCTACCACGAGGTGCTGGTCGCCGACGCGCTGCACCCCTTCAAGTCGATCCCGGCGACGCACCCGTTCAACAGCGACCCGACGCGCCCCCAGGCGCTGCTCGGCGACGGCCTCAACCGGATGTCGCGCTTCCCCTTCGAGCCGGTGACGCGCGTGCGCTGGAGCGGCTGCCACAACAGCGCGGCCGACTGCCTCGCGCTGAAGGGCTTCAGCTACGCGCGGACGACGCTCGCGCCGGGCGTCGAGGTCGACGTCTACAACCTGCACATGGAGGCGGGCGGCGACCCCGAGGACGACGTGCTGCGCGACCAGGGCGTGAGCCAGCTGCGCGACGCGATGAACACCGTGTCCGCGGGGCGGGCGGTCATCGTCGGCGGCGACTTCAACCTGCACAGCGACGTCGAGCCCGACAAGTCGCAGTACGAGCGCCTGCTCGCGGAGGCGGGTCTGACGGACGCGTGCGCCGCGGTCGGCTGCCCGAGCCCCGGGCGCATCGACAAGTTCGCGTTTCGCAGCGGCGGCGGCGTCACGCTCGCCGCGCTGTCGTGGCGCTTCGAGACCGACGTCTTCGTCGATCCGATGGACGAGCCGCTCAGCGACCACGACGCGCTCGCGGTACGCTTCGCCTGGAGCGCTCCGTAGGGCTGCGCCGCATGGCGCGGACGGCGCGTGGCGGGTGCCGGCGGCTACGCCGCGGTGTCGCCGTCCGGGGCCGGGAAGCGCTCGCGGAGCGCCTCGGCGAACAGCCGGCAGGCGTCGCTGCTCGTCAGGATGCCGGCGAGCTTGCGGTTCTTGACGACCAGCGCGGAGCCGAGGTGGCGGTCGGCCATGGTGGCGAGCACCTGGTCGAGCGGCGTGTCGACGTCGACGACGAAGACGTCGCGCACGCAAGCCTCGCGGACGCTCCCCGGGGCGTCGGCCTGGATGCGACGCGTCGCCTCCAGCAGGCTCAGCTCGCGCTCGCTCAGCACCCCGATCAGCGTCCCTTCCTCGGTGACCGGCAGGTGGTGGATCTCGTGCTCGCGCATCACCGCACGCGCCTCGGCCACGCTCGCGTCGATGTCGACGAAGAACGGGAAAGGCGTCATCGCGACCTTGATGGTCGGCATGTGGTGCAGATTGCCGAGCTCGAGCGCCATCGCCTTACCTCCCGTCACGGCAGCGAGGCCGTGTCGAATGCCGCGCACGCCAGCGGCGCAGGATCCGGGCCAGCACCCCTGCAATCGGTTGGCGCCGGCGAAGTCAACGGCGCTGCTCGTCTTGCCGCCGGCCGTCCGCCGGGCCTATGAGCAGACGTCCAAGGAGGGCGGCATGACGACGATCTATCGGGACGCAGACGGGGACCTCGCGGCTCTCGCCGGCGCGCGCATCGCGGTGGTGGGCTACGGCAACCAGGGACGCTCGTGGGCGCTCAACCTTCGCGACTCGGGCGTCGACGTGTCGGTCTGCGCGCGCGCCGACGAGTCGCGCGAGCAGGCGCGCACGGACGGCTTCACGGTGTCCGAGGTCGAGGCCGCGAACGGCGCGGACGTCCTCTGCGTGCTGATCCCCGACGACGTGATCCCCTCGCTGCCGCTGCGCCCGTCGGCGCGGGCGCTCACCGTGCTCGCGAGCGGCTACAACTACGCCTTCGACCGCTTCGCGCCGCCCGGCGACCTCGCCATGGTAGCGCCGCGCATGCTCGGCCCCGAGGTGCGCCGCTGCTTCCAGGAGGGCCAGGGCTTCATCACCGCGGTCGGCGTGCATCGGGACGTCACCGGCACGGCGAAGCAGCGGACGCTCGCGATCGCCAAGGCGATCGGCGGGCTGCGCGAGGGCGCGATCGAGATGACCCCGCGCCAGGAGGCGATCCTCGACCTCGCCGTCGAGCAGGTGCTGTCGCCCGCGCTCGCGCACGTCAGCACCTCGTTCGTCACCGCGATGCTCGAGCAGGACATCCCGCTCGAGGCGATCCTCACCGAGCTGTTCCTGTCGGGCGAGGTCGAGCGCACGTACCGGCTGCTGCGCGAGCAGGGCTTCGCGCGCCAGATGGAGTACCACTCGCCGACCAGCCAGTACGGCCAGCTGTCGCGCCGCGGCGCCTACGACGACCTCGACGTGCTCGGCAGGATGCGGCGGCTCACCGAGGACATCGCCTCCGGACGCTTCGCCGACGAGTGGGACCGCGAGCGCGACGGCGGCCACGAGCGGCTCGCCGAGCTGAAGGAGCAGTTCTGCGGGCAGGTGGTGCGCGAGTTCGAGGCGGACCTGCGCCGGCGCCTGGGGCCCGGCGTGCGCACACCGTGAGCGAAGGCTCGTGCGGCGCCCCGTCGAGCACTCAGGCGATCGGGTTCTCCCAGCGCAGGCCGCCGAAGCGCGCGAAGTCGCCGTCCGTGCTGCACAGGACGAGGCCGTGCTCGATGGCGAGCGCGGCGAGATCGGCATCGGCCACGAGCTTGACGCGCTGCCGTGCCGGGGCGGGCGTGCGGGGCGTGCCACCTCGGCTTCGCGGGGCGAACCGTCGACCGCCTTCCGCTCACGCGCCGCGTCGCGTAGAGCAAGCCGCCATGAAGGTCGACGGCATCCTGCCCTTCTCTCTCGCGCAC
>JBFMAS010000633.1:0-5746 GCA_040755575.1 Thermodesulfobacteriota bacterium | reverse complement strand
CTAGCACGGCCAACGCGCGCGGGCGCGCGCCGGCCTGATCGCCGAGATCCGCACGCGCCTCGGGAAGCCGCGGCTAGGCGCGCAGCCGGCCCTCGTCGAGGCGTCCGAGCAGCCCGAGCAGCCCGTCGAGGATGGTGTACGGGTGGGGCGGGCAGCCGGGGATGTAGAGGTCGACCGGCACGACCGAGTCGGCGCCGTCGTGCACCTCGGGGTGGCCGAGGTACGGACCGCCGGAGATCGCGCACGCCCCCGTCGCGATGACGATCTTCGGCGGCGGCACGGCGGCGTAGGTCTTCTCGAGGGCGAGCTTCATGTTCTCCGTGACCGGTCCCGTGATCAGCAGACCGTCGGCGTGGCGCGGCGAGGCGACGTACTGGATGCCGAAGCGGCCGAGGTCGAAGACCACGGTGCCGAGCACGTTGACGTCCGCCTCGCAGCCGTTGCAGCCGCCCGCGCTCACCACCCGCAGCTTGAGCGAGCGGCCGAAGAGCCGTCTGAGCCGCTCGTCGAGCGCCTGTGCGCGTACCTCGAACGGTCCGCGCGCGATCAGGTCGTCGCGGCGGCGCGCCGCCAGGCGGTGCTCCTGCGACTGCACGATCGCACCCTCGGGGCACGCCTGCGCGCAGTCGGTGCAGAAGAGGCAGCGGCCGAGGTCGACGCGCAGCCCCTCGGCGTCCGCCGCGATCGCTTCCGTCGGGCACGCCTCGACGCACGCCCGGCAGCCGTCCGCGCACTTGCTCGCATCGAACACCGGGAAGCCGCGGAAGCGGTCCGGCAGCGCCGGCGGCTCGGCGGGAAAGCGGGCCGTGCGGTGGCCCTGTCGTAGTCGAGTCAAAAGTATGTCGAGCATGGTCGAGCGCGCCTACAGGTCGTGGCCGCAGTACGAGAGGTTGAAGCTCTTGTTGCAGAGCGGGAAGTCCGAGATCTGCTGGTCCCGGAGCGCCATCGCGAGGCCGGTCCAGTTGTGGAAGGACGGGTCGACCACCTTGTAGGCCGCAAACCGTCCCCGCGCGTCGGTCAGCGCCACGTGGCAGATCTCGCCGCGCCAGCCTTCGACGAGCGAGACGCAGAAGCCGTCAGGCCGCAGCGCCGGCGGCTCGACGCGCAACGGACCACCCGGAAGCTCGCGGAGCTGCGTGCGGACGAACTCCACCGAGCGCTCGATCTCGAGCGAGCGGACGAACGCGCGCGCGAACACGTCGCCCGACTCCCAGGTGGCGATCGGCAGGTGGACGAACTGGAAGATGCCGGAGGGGTGGCTCTTGCGGACGTCGCGGCGCAGGCCGCAGGAGCGCGCCGCCGGACCGACCAGACCGAGCTCGCGCGCGACGTCGGCGCGCACGCGTCCGGTCTCCTCGAAGCGCGCCATCACCGACGGCGTCTCCCACAGCAGCCGGACCGCCTGCTCGACGTCGCGGTAGGCGGCATCGAGGCGCTCGAGCATCTGCTCGACACGCGCCGGCTCGACGTCGAAGCCGACGCCGCCCGGGCGCACGAGGCCGCGGCCGAAGCGGCTGCCGCAGACGAGCGCCGTCAAGTTTAGGAAGTCGCCGCGCAGCCGGCCGCAGTACGACGCCGTGGGCAGGAAGCCGACGTCGCCCGCGAGCGCGCCCAGGTCGCCCGTGTGGTTCGCGAGCCGCTCGAGCTCGAGCCCGATCGCGCGCAGGGCATGCGCGCGTGCGGACACCCGTCCCTGCGCGAGCCCTTCCACCGCCTGGCAGTACGCGAGCGCGTGCCCGACGGTCGTGTCGCCGGCGAGCGTCTCCATGTAGTGGACGGTGCGCTTGTCGGGTCCGCCGACCAGCGCCCGCTCGACGCCGCGGTGCTGGTAGCCGAGCGAGATCTCGAGATGGAAGACGTTCTCGCCGTGGCACTGGAAGCGGAAGTGCCCCGGCTCGATGACGCCGGCGTGCACCGGGCCGACCGCCACCTCGTGCACCTCCTCGCCCTCGACGCGGTAGAACTCGGTGACGCCGACCGCCGGCGGCTCGTCCGCCGGACGCTGCCACGCGTCGTGCCCGGGGCGCAGCGAGCGATGGAAGCGCAACGGCTTGAGCCAGGGATGGCCGACCGGGACGACGCCCCACTGCTCGGCGATCTCGCGCTCGAAGAGGTGCGCCTGCGTGCACTCGGGCGTCATCGAGGGGAACTCGTCGGCCGCGAGCAGCGTGCGCGCGGCCTCGAGGGTACCCTCGTCGTCGACCGCGAGGACGACGAACAGCTCGACGCCGCCCTCCGCGGCCGGCGCGCCGAACAGCGCGGTGAGGCGGCGGCCGCTCGCCGGAGCGTCGACGACCGCACGTCGGAACGCGTCGAGCCCGAGACGCGGAACCGCATGGCGCGGTACGGCGGAGCCGTTGTGCAGGACCAGCGGCGCGCTCACGATCCACCCTCGACGAAGCTCGCCGCGTCGCGCAGCAGCGCGTCGAGCGGCGGCGGGATGTAGAGCCCGAGCAGCAGCACGAGCGCGAGGAACACGATCGCGGGCCCGACGGTGAGCGGGCCGTCGCGGAAGCCGTCCTCGGCGAGCGTCTTCGACGGCTCGCCCTGCACGACCGAGAGCACGGTCGCGCCCATGCCGACGAAGACGACGAACAGCAGCGCGAGCAGCAGCCCGCCGACGACGAGCTGCCCGCTGTCGATCGCCGCGCGGAGGATGGTGAACTCGCTCAGGAAGGGACCGAACGGCGGCGATCCCGTGATCGCGAAGAAGCCGCCCAGGAAGAGCGCCGCCGACACCGGCACGCGACGCAGCGCGCCCGACACGCTCACGGTCAGCTTGCTGCCGTACGCGCGATGGATGTTGCCGGCGGACAGGAAGAGAACGCCCTTCGCGAGCCCGTTGTTGACCAGGTGCAGCAGCGCGCCGAACACGGCCGCGCCGCCGATGCCCATCCCGAGCACCAGGATCCCCATGTGCTCGACGCTCGAGTACGCGAGCATGCGCTTGAAGTCGCGCTGCCGCGCCATGAAGACGCCCGCCACCGCGATCGACAGCAGGCCGATCAGCACCATGAGCTGGCGGACGAACTCGGCCTCACCTGCCGCGGAGCAGATCTGGTAGAAGCGCAGGAGGGCGAGGAACGCGCAGCTCGTGAGGCCGCCGGCCAGCAGCGCACCGACGAGCCCCGGGCTCTCGCCGTAGGCGTCGGGCTTCCAGGTGTGCATGGGCGCGAGGCCCATCTTCGTGCCGTAGCCGACGAAGAGCAGCACGAACGCCGATTGCAGCCAGGGACGCGACAGGTGCGGCGCGTCGCGCACCAGGTCCTCGAACAGCAGCGAGGTCACGAGACCCTCGCGAAACGCCGAGTAGGCGAGGAACAGCGAGCCGAGCAGCGCGAGCGCGATCCCGACCGAGCCGATCAGCAGGTATTTCCACGTCGCCTCGAGCGAGCGGCGGTTGCGGTTGAAGTACAGCATCGGCGCCGACGCGAGCGTGGTCGCCTCGAGCGCGACCCACATGAGCCCGAGGTGGTGCGACTCGGTCATCAGCGTCGTCGTGCCGAGGAAGCCGAGGAGGCACGTGCAGAAGACCCGGTTCGAGCGCTCCGGGCGCAGCGCGAGGTAGCCGGGCGCGTACAGCGAGCACAGGAAGAACAGCACGCTCACCAGCGCGAGGATCAGGCGTCCGACCGGATCGAGCAGCAGCCAGCCGCCGAGGGCGCTCACCTCCGGGGTGCGCAACGCCAGCACCACGAGGACGAGGTGCAGCGCGCCGCCGAGCGCGACGAGCCAGGGACGCCAGCGCTCCGACGGCGTGACGAACGCCACGCCGGCGAGCAGCAGCGGGACGAGGAACAACGCGAGCGCCATCCGCTACTCCCTGAGCGCGCTCAAGCGAGCCGTGTCGAGCGACGAGAACTCGCGGCTGATGTGGTTGATGATGATGCCGATCACGAAGACCGCGACGAGCAGGTCGAGCAGCACGCCGATCTCGACGAGGAACGGCATCGCGTCGAGCAGCGAGAGTCCCATCACGAAGATGCCGTTCTCGAGCACGAGGTAGCCGACGACCTGGCTGATCGCCTTGCGCCGCGTGCACAGCACGAGGAAGCCGGTCAGCACGGTGGCGAGCGACGCCGGCACGAGCAGCGAGCCGACGTGCCCCGGCGCGAGCGGCAGCACGCGCGCGAACAGCACCGCACCGCCCGTCGCGACCGCGCCGAGCAGCAACGAGGTGATGTAGCCGACCAGCGGCTCGATCTCGCGACGGATCTCGGCGTCGCGCATCGCTCGGTGCAGCAGCGTCGGGATGAGCACGCCCTTGATGAGCACCGTGGCGAGCGCGATGACGGTCGTCTGCACCGCGAAGCCGCCGTGGATCAGGACGACCAGCACGCCGAGCAGCACGCCCTGCAGCGCGGAGCGCTCGATGACGGCCTTGAGCCTGCTCGTCCCGAGGATGGCGAAGTTCAGCAGCAGGACGACGACCAGGAGTGGATCTACGGCTTCTCTCATCTCGTCATTCCGTCATCTCGCCAGCAGGACGATGCCGAAGGCGGACAGCACGCACGCCGCGACCAGCAGGCTCGGCACCTGCAGCAGCCGCAGCCGCGCCATGACCGACTCGACGACGCCGATCACGACGGCGAGCAGCAGCATCCCGGCGACGAACACCGCCGCGCCGGACCAGGGGTCGGCGCCGTCGTACGGCAGCGCGATGCGCACGACGAGCGCGCCCATCACGAACAGCTTGACGGCGGCCCCGTAGAGGATCATCGCGAGCGCCGGCCCGCCGTGGTCGAGCACCATGACCTCGTGGACCATCGTCAGCTCGAGGTGCGTGTTCGGATCGTCGAACGGGATGCGGCTGTTCTCCGCGAGCAGCACGATCAGCAGGCTCACGACGACGGCGACCAGCGACGCCGCCGCGATCGACCAGCTCGCGGGCAGCGAGCTGCCCATCATCCCGCTGAGCGACAGCGAGCCCGACGAGCGCACCAGCACCATGAGGCTCAGGAAGAGCGCGGGCTCCGCGAGGCACGCGAAGGTCGCCTCGCGCGCGCCGCCCATGCCCTCGAAGGCGGAGCCGGTGTCGAGCGCGGCCGCGACCGTGAAGAACCGACCGAGCGCGAGCAGGTAGGCGAACAGCACCAGGTCGCCCTCGAACGAGACCAGCGACGGACGCCCGCCGATCGGGATCAGGAGCGCGGCGAGCAGCGCCGTCGCGAGGCCGACGACCGGTCCCGCGCGGAACACCCAGGTCGTGGTGCGGCTCAGCACCGAGCCCTTGCGCAGGAGCTTCAGGAAGTCGTGATAGGGCTGCAGCAGCGGCGGCCCGACCCGACCGGCGAAGGCGGCCTTGATCTTGTTGACGACGCCGAGCAGGAGCGGCGGCAGCAAGAGGACCAGGCCGACGTGGACGACGACGTTCGCAGCGGTCACGGCTTTCATCTCCACGACAGCAACAGGACGAGCGCTACGAGGATGTAGAGCAGGTAGGCGTTGATGCTTCCGTACTGCGCGCGGCGGAGCCACCAGAAGACGCGGTCGACGGCGCGCGCGAGCGGGCGCATTGCGCGGTCGAGCACGACGTCCGGGACGTCGCTGTGGAAGGAAGCCGGCGCCGGAAACACCCCCTGGCTGCCCGGCCGGTGCACGTCGGGACGGAGCGTCCAGGAGAACATCCGGACGAGCATCTGCGCGAAGGACGACGACGAGTACTGCATGGTCGCCCGCGGTGCGGCGTAGCCGCAGTCCCAGGTGCCGACGGGTCCCGGCACCGTACCGCGCAGGCGCGCGGCGA
>JBFMAS010000632.1:0-9614 GCA_040755575.1 Thermodesulfobacteriota bacterium | reverse complement strand
CGCGCGCGCGCTACCCGCCGCGCTGCTCGCGGCGCTCCTCGCCGCCTGCGGCAGCCGCGCCGACTCCACCGCGCGCAACGGTCCGCCGCCGGTCGCCGTCGAGATGACCACCGTGCAGCGCAGCTCGATCAGCGAGACCGTCGAGCTCGTCGGGCAGCTCGAAGCCGACGAATCGGTGGTGCTGAAGCCCGAGACCCAGGGCGTGATCGCCTCGATCGCGTTCGAGGAGGGCCAGCGCGTCGAGCGCGGCGCCCTGCTCTTCCGGCTGCGCGACGAGGAGCAGCGCGCGCGGCTCGCGGAGGCGGTCGCGGCGCTGTCGCTCGCCGAGGAGGAGTACCGGCGCGCGCAGTCGCTCGCCAAGCAGCGCACGCTGTCGCCGGCCGAGCTCGACGCCGCGACCTCGCGGCTCGACGCGGCGCGCGCGCGCCGCGACCTCGCGCAGGTCGAGCTCGACCGCACCGAGATCCGCGCGCCGTTCGACGGGGTGCTGGGCGCGCGGCGGGTCTCGCCGGGCGACCGCGTCGACGAGGACACCGAGCTCGTCCGCATCGACGCGCTGTCGCGGCTGCGCCTCGCCTTCAGCGTGCCGGAGATCGGCGTACCGCTCGCAAAAATCGGCCTGCCGCTCGAGATCACCGTCGCCGCCTACCCGGGCGAGCGCTTCCCGGGCGAGGTGTACTTCGTCGCCCCGTCGCTCGATCCGGCGAACCGGCGCCTCCTGATGAAGGCCTTCGTGCCGAACGACGAGCACCGGCTGCGGCCCGGCTTCTTCGCGAACGTGCACCTGGAGCTCGCGGAGCACGACGACGCGCTGGTCGTCCCGGAGAGCGCCGTCGCCTAAGACGCGCGCGGCACGTTCGTCTGGCGGGTGGACGACGAGAGCTTCGCGCACCACGTGCCGGTGGAGCTCGGCATCCGGCGCGAGGGGCGCGTCGAGGTCACCGCCGGGCTCGCGCCGGGTGACCGCATCGTCTCGGCCGGAACGCACAAGGTGGCCGACGGCGCGCCGGTACGGCTCGCGGAGTCGGTGATCGCCGCCGGCGCGTCGCCCGACGCAGAGCGCACGCCGTGAAGCTGGCGCAGATCTGCATCGAGCGCCCGGTCCTGGCCACGGTGCTGTCGCTGGTCATCATCCTGTTCGGTGCGATCGCGCTCGGGCGCCTGCCGAACCGCGAGTTCCCCGACGTCGAGCCGCCGGTGGTCTCGGTGACGACCGTCCTGCCCGGCGCGGCGCCCGAGGTCATCGAGACCTCGGTCACGCAGCCGCTCGAGGACCAGCTCATCGCGATCGAGGGCGTCAAGCATCTGACCTCGCTCAGCCGCGAGCAGGTGTCGTCGATCACCGTCGAGTTCAACCTCGACCGGGACGTCGACGTCGCCGCGAACGACGTCCGCGACCGCGTCGCGCGCGCCCGCGACGATTTGCCGGACGACGTCGATGAGCCGGTCGTCGCGAAGCGCGACGCCGACGCCTTCCCGATCATGTGGCTCGCGCTCTACGGCGACGACTACTCGCAGATCCAGATCTCGACCATCGCCGAGACGCAGGTACAGGACCGGCTCGCGAAGCTGCCCGGCGTGTCCGAGGTGCTGATCGCCGGCGAGAAGCGCTTCTCGATGCGGATCTGGATCGACAACTCGCGGCTGACGGCGCACGGGCTGACCATCGCCGACGTCCAGACGGCGCTGACGCGCGAGAACGTCGACCTGCCGTCGGGCCGCGTCGAGGGGCTCGACCGCGAGTTCACCATCCGCACGCTGGGCGAGCTCAAGACGGCGGAGGAGTACGAGGCGCTCGCCGTCGCGACCGTGGGCGGCGAGACCGTGCGCCTGCGTGACGTCGCACGGGTCGAGGTCGGCCCCGAGGACGAGCGCAAGCTCGTGCGCTTCAACGGCAAGCCGGCGGTCGGGCTCGGCATCGTCAAGCAATCGAAGGCCAACACGCTCGACGTCGCGAACGCCGTCAAGCAGGAAGCCGCGGACATCGCGAGGACGCTGCCGCCGGGCCTGACCATCGAGCCGGCGTTCGACTCGTCGATCTTCATCGAGCGCTCGCTCGCCGACGTGAGCCAGACGATCGTCGAGGCGATCGTCCTGGTCGTCATCGTCATCTTCCTGTTTCTGCGCTCGCTGCGCGCGACGATCGTCCCGGCGGTCGCGATCCCGGTGTCGCTCGTCGGCACCTTCGCGGTGCTCTACTGGCTCGACTTCACGATCAACACGCTGACGCTGATGGGTCTCACGCTCGCGATCGGGCTCGTCGTCGACGACGCGATCGTGGTGCTCGAGAACATCACGCGCTGGATCGAGCAGGGCACCGAGCGCATGGAGGCCGCCCGGCGCGGCATGGACGAGATCGCGTTCGCGGTCGTCGCGGCGACGATCTCGACGATGGCCGTGTTCCTGCCGCTGGCCTTCCTCAGCGACACGACGGGGCTGCTGTTCCGTGAGTTCGGCATCACGGTGGCCGCCGCCGTCGGCATCTCCGGCTTCGTGGCGCTCACCCTGTCGCCGATGCTGTGCGCGCGCATCCTGAAGCAGCACGCCGGCGCCGAGACGGGGCTCAAGGCGCGCCTCGCGCGCGGCTTCGACGCGCTCGCCGCGGCCTACGCGCGCATGCTGCGCCCGGTGCTGACGCATCCGAAGATGACCCTGATCGGCGGCCTCCTCTGGGTCGTGGCCGGCGTCCTGCTGCTCGGCGTGATCGACCGCGAGTTCATCCCGACCGCCGACCGCGATGCGGTGCGCGCGATCATCCGCGCGCCCGAGGGCAGCACCATCGACTACACCGACCGCTACCAGCACGAGGTCGAGAAGACGGTGCTCGCCGTGCCGGAGATCACCAAGGCCTTCTCGGTCGTGGCGCTCGGCATCGGCACGCCGGGCCTGGTCAACGAGGGCGCGATCTTCGCCACCATGTCGCCCTCCGACGAGCGCGACGTGAGCCAGATGCACGTCGTCGACGAGCTTCGCGAGCAGCTCTCCGAGCTCGGCGGCATCCAGGCGTTCCCGATGAACCTGCCCGCGCTCAGCACGACGATGGGCGGCGCGCCCGTGTCGCTCGTCGTGCAGGGCCCGGACGTCGCACAGCTCGCGCTCCACGTCGACGAGATCATCCTGCGCGCGCGCTCGATTCCGGGGCTGGTGAACGTGCAGACGGACCTCCTGCTCAACAAGCCGCAGATCGAGGTGCGCATCGACCGCGAGCGCGCGAGCGATCTCGGCGTCTCGGTGCGCCAGATCTCGAGCGCGCTGCAGATCCTGTTCGGCGGCGTCGACCTCTCGACCTTCAAGCTGCAGGGCGAGACCTACGACGTCATCGCGCAGCTCGACCGCGCGGAGCGCATGAACCCGCGCAACCTGCTCGAGACGTACGTCCGCGGGCACGACGGGCGTCTGATCCCGCTCGGCTCGCTGGTGCGCTTCGAGGAGTCGGTCGCGCCGCGCGGCCTGCCGCACTTCGACCGCCTGCGCTCGGCGACGATCACGGGCTACCTCGCGGAGGGCGCGCCGCTCGGCAACGTGCTGACGGAGCTGGTGGCGATCGCGGAGGACGTCCTGCCCGACGGACAGGGCTATCGCGTCACGTTCTCCGGCGAGTCGGAGAACTACTTCGAGTCCGGCAACGCCTTGATCTTCGCCTACGGGCTCGCGGTCGCGATCATCTACCTGGTGCTCGCCGCGCAGTTCGAGAGCTTCGTGCACCCGCTGACAATCCTGGTCGCGGTCGCGCTGTCGTTCACCGGCGCGCTGGTCACGCTGCTCGCCACGGGCGGCACGCTGAACCTGTTCAGCGAGATCGGCCTCGTCATGCTGGTCGGGCTCGTCACCAAGAACTCGATCCTGATCGTCGAGTTCGCGAACCAGCTGCGCGAGCGCGGGCTCGGCCTCGTCGAGGCGACGTTCGAGGCCTCGCGCACGCGCTTCCGCCCGATCCTCATGACCGCGCTCTCGACCATCGTCGGCATCCTGCCGATCGCGATCGGCAGCGGGGCCGGCGGCGAGGCGCGCGCGCCGCTCGGCGTCGCGGTCGCGGGCGGCATGTTCTTCTCGACGCTGCTCACGTTCCTCGTCGTGCCGGTGACGTACGTCGGCATGGACCGGCTGCGCTCCTGGGTGCTGCGGCTCGGAGGCGTACCCGCGTCGCGCGAGGCGAGCCCGACGCGCGGCTGAGCGACGCGTCCGGCTTCTCCCCGGCCCGGAACTCGTGGTAGGCCGTTGCCATGAGGAGCGCGTCCCGCACCCTGGCGGTCGCCGTCCTGCTCGCGGTGCTCGCCGCCGGCTGCAGCGTCACGTCGACCAAGATCTACGGCAGCGACGGCAAGCCGTACGTCTACGTGGACTGTAACGGCCTCTTCCAGACGCTCGACGACTGCTACGTCGCGGCGAGCGAAGCCTGCCCGGCGGGCTACAGGATCGTGAACGGCGTCGCGCCGCGCGCGAACCCGTTCGGCAACCTGATCGTCGACTGCACCGACGCCGGCACGACGCGGACGGCGCCGCCGCCGAGCACGCAGCCGGCGGACGAGCTCTGAGCGCGTCCGGCTGGCAGGAGAGCCTCGCTGCGACCGTCGCGCGCGCGCCGGAGTGGATGCGCGCGCGGGCCAGCGCGGCGCTGCACATCGGCGGCTTCACCAACGTCGCGCTCGAGCATCCCGTCCTCGACGCGGGTACCGACCTGGGCGAGGACGACGCCGAGCGCGTGCTCGTCTTCTTCCTCGCGGCCGCGCTGCTGCACGGCGCGACGGTGGCCCGCGTGCACTGCGGCGGAGCCGTCCGCGGCCGCGCGCTCGCCGGCGCGGCGAAGCGGCTGCTGCGCGGCGCGATCGCGCGCGTCGACGACGACAACGTCGCGCTGCTGCGCTACTTCGACGTCTACCTGAAGCGGCCGTCCGAGGTCGGCCCGCGCACGGGCTCGCGCCTCTGCGACGCCGCGCGGCGCGCCGTCTGGACAGCCGCGGACGCGGGTGATTGAAACGAGCCACACCCGCGAGGAAGCGCATGGACATCAAGGACAAGGTCGCGATCATCGGCACCGGCTGCAGCCAGTTCGGCGAGCGCTACGACGCGTCGCGCGAGGACCTGATCTGCGAGGCGGCCTTCGAGGCGTACGCCGACGCCGGCATCGAGCCGTCGCAGATCCAGGCCGCCTGGCTCGGCGTCCAGTTCTCGGGGCAGAGTGCCACGCCGCTCGGCGACGCGCTCAAGCTGTTCGACATCCCGATGACGCGCGTCGAGAACTACTGCGCGTCGGGGATGGACGCCGTGCGCAGCGCCGCGATCGCGATCGCGGCGGGGCTCTACGACGTCGCGCTCGCGGTCGGCTACGAGAAGATGCGCGACGGCGGCTTCGGGCGCCCCTACCGCTCGCACCCGCTGATCGACTTCGGCGAGGCGGCGCCGCACATCTTCGCGCTTGCCGCGCGGCGCTACTTCAAGACCTACGGCGCGTCGAAGGAGGACCTCGCGAACGTCGCCGTCAAGAACCACCACAACGGTACGCTGTCGCCGAAGGCGCACATGCGCATGGAGGTGACACAAGAGAAGGTCCTGCAGGCGCCGCTGATCTACGCGCCGCTCGGCCTGTTCGACTGCTGCCCGACGACCGACGGCGCCGCCGCCGTGATCCTCTGCCGCGCCGACCTCGCGACGAGCTTCACGAAGAGCCCGGTGTACATCAAGGGCGTCGGCCTGTCCGTGCAGAGCGCCGAGATCCACAACAAGCCGGGCTACGACTACCTGAGCTTCCCGGCGACCGTGAAGGCGTCGCAGCAGGCGTACCAGCAGGCGGGCATCACGGCCGACGACGTCGACTTCGCCGAGGTGCACGACTGCTTCTCGATCACCGAGATCCTGAACTACGAGGACCTCGGCTTCGCCAGGCGCGGCGAGGGCTTCCGCGACCTCAGGGACGGCAAGTTTGCGCTCGACGGCAAGAAGCCCGTCAACCCGTCCGGGGGCCTCAAGTCCTTCGGCCACCCGATCGGCGCGACCGGCGCGCGCATGATCTACGAGTGCACGCAGCAGCTCCAGGGCCGCGCCGGCGAGCGCCAGGTGAAGAACGCGCGCCTCGGCCTCGCGCACAACCTCGGCGGTCCCGCGGCCGTGTCCTGCGTCACGGTGCTGGGCAACGAGCGCTAGACCGGGCCGAGCAACCCGGGAGGCATCGCAGAGATCGGGCATGGATGCGGCCTGCGGATGCCGACGAGCGTAGACGGTGTCTTCGCTGCCCTGGCGGTGGGCGCAGTGTCCTCCGTCGGGCTGCTGGTCGGCGCAATCGCCGGCTGGTTCTCGCGAACGTCGCATCACCTGATCGCGATGGCGATGTCGGTGGGCGCGGGACTGCTGCTCGCCGCCGTGTCGCTGAAGCTCACCGCGGATGCGATCCGGGTCGCCGGGCCAGGTGCAGCGGCGCTGTCACTGCTGCTCGGGGCAGCCGCGTTCAGCGCGAGCAACGCGCTCCTCGCACGGTTCGGTGCCACGCACCGCAAGCGATGCGGCGATTGCGTTCCGCAGCCGACCGAGTCGCAGCGGCCCGGCAGCGGAGTAGCCCTCGCGCTCGGCAACGCGCTGGATGCGGTCCCGGAGGCGATGGTGCTGGGAATCGCGTTGCGCAAGCCGGTCCTTCCCCTGGCGCTGGTGATCGTGTTCTCGGTGGGCAACCTTCCGGTGGCGCTATCCAGCACGGCGGGGATGCGGGCTGCCGGCCGCAGCTACGGCTACATCCTCGTTCTCTGGAGTGCGATCGCCATCGGGACGGCGGTGGCGATCGCGGCGGGGTACGTCGCTTTCGGGTCGCTCGGTGAGGCCTGGCCACCGCGGCTGACTGCATTCGGGGCCGGGGCACTGCTCGCGATGGCTGCGGAAACGAGGATTCCCGAGGCCTTCCACGAAAGCCCGCGCTTCTCGGGCTTGCTCGCCGCCTTCGGCTTCGCCCTCCTCCTGCTCGTGGACGTGATGACGCGCCAGCCTCCGTCCTCCCGCCGTCCTGCTCTTCACCCAGGTGATCCGCGTCGAATGGCACCGGCAGACGCCGAGCCGATGCCGAGGATCCTCACCCGCTCGGCGGCTGCGCGACGCGCGCGCTCACGCAGCGCGCGACGCGCCTCTCCGCTCGATCCCGGTATCGCGCGTCGGACGCCGCACGCGTGCCTGTGCCGCGAAGCCGAGGCGGCGGCGCAGCTCGTCGACGTCCTCGCGCGCGAGCGACCAGAAGTCCCAGCTCGGCTCCAGCGCCGCGCGCGCCGCGACGCCGCGCTCGTAGGCCGCGAGCGCGCCCGAGAGATCGAGGGTGCCGTCACTCGGCCCCGCCTGCGCCACGCCGCGGAGCTGCGCGCCGGCATGGGCGTCGGCGAGCACCTCGAGCGCCGCCTCGTGCCCGCGCGGCGTGCCCGCGGCGACGCCGGCGAGCGCGAGGTCGCCGGCCGCGTCGAGCTCGTACCCACCGAGGACGCGTAAGAGGTCGTAGCGGACGAGCGTCTCGTCGACCGTGCCCGGCTCGCCGGGCAGCGGCAGACCACGCGCGCGGAGGAACTCGAAGAGCGCGCGCCCGAGCGTCCCGACCGGGAGCGCCCGGAGACCGCGGTAGTGCGCGGCGAGCGCGTCGTCGCCGGGGTCGCGGCGCAGAGCATCGACCAGCCCCCGGACCTGCGCGGACGTATGCACGGTGAGGAATACGCGCTCGCCGCGGCGCGCGTGATCGAGAAGGACCCGGCGCAGAGCGGCTTCCCGCGTCCGATGCAGCTCGCGCAGCGTGGTCGAGGCCACCCCGAGCTGCATCGCGAAGCCGTCGGCGACCGCCACCTTCGCGAGCTCCACCTCGAGCGAGACGTACGGCACCACGATCGCGCAGCGCACGAGGCGCGCGCGGCGCTCCGGGTCGCGGACGGCGTCCGACACCTCGCACGGACGGGCGTCCTCCAGGGAGTCGACGTCGAGCGCCGTCCGGAGCACGTGATGCTGCACGGACAGCACCAGCTCGCGCTCGACCGGAAGCGGCACGCGGTGGCCGCCGACGCCGGCGACCGAGAGCATGGTGCGAAGGACGGATTCGGCCTCGAACGGAAGGCAGGGAAGGTCGTTCAATCAGGACTCCTCTCGGAAGAGAGACGCCGTTCCTTGACGCCTATTCGGCCCGATGCCCGGCTCGCTTGAGATGCTTCGGCGTGCGTCCGGGTTTCTGCGCGGCGCGCGCGCGGACGACCGGTGAAGGACGCAATCCGCAACGCGCCGCACATGGCGATTTCGCCGCGCGCGGCCTTCACTGAGCCGGCTGCTCGCGTATGATCCGACGCGGTCACGAGGCGGCCGTCTCGTGGCCTCACCGTCCAGCCGAATCAAGGAGGGTTCGCAGATGCTCACCGTGCTTGGCGCCAACGCCTCACCGTACGTGCGAAAGGTGCTGATCGCGCTCGCCGAGAAGGACCTCGAGTACACGCTCGACCCCGTGCTGCCGTTCGACATCAGCGACGAGTTCAAGAAGCTCAGCCCGCTCGGCAAGATCCCCGTGCTGAAGGACGGCGACACGGTGCTCCCCGACTCGTCGGTCATCTGCGCCTACCTCGAGCGCAAGTTCCCGAAGCCCGCGCTCTACCCCGAGGACCCGGCCGCCTACGGCCGGGCGCTGTGGTTCGAGGAGTACGCCGACACCGCGATCGTCGCCGTGATCGGTCCGAAGATCTTCGCGCAGCGCATCATCAACCCGATGTTCCTCGGCAAGCCGTGCGACGAAGCGGTGGTGCGCAGCGCGCTGGACGAGGACCTGCCGCGGCTCTTCGGCTACCTCGAGAGCCAGCTCGACGGGGGCGACGGCATCGTCGGCGGACGCTTCTCGATCGCCGACGTCGCGATCGCGAGCCCGATCGTCAACCTCCAGCACGCGAAGTGCTCGATCGACGCGCAGCGCTGGCCGAAGCTCGCGCGGCACGTCGCCGCGGTGCACGAGCGTCCGTCGTTCCGCAAGGCGATCGAGACGGAGCGGAAGTTCTTCGGCGGCTGACGACGGCTCGTCTTGACGACCGATTCGGCTTCGGGCGCGCCGTCCGCCGTCCCCGACCCGCGACGCGAGTACGGGGAACGCCTGGCGGCGCGCCGGGCGCGGCTCGCCGCGGCCGAGCGCCAGCACCGCACGCTCGGACGCGCGCGCCTCGCGACGTTCGTCGTCGGCGTGGTGCTCGCCTGGCTCGCGCTCGACCGTGCGGCGCTGCCGCTCGCGGTGCTGCTGCTGCCGATCGGTGCGTTCGCGGCGCTCGTCCTGCGCCACGGCGGCGTGCGGCGCGAGCTCGAGCTCGCGGTGGGCGCCGTCCGCTTCTACGAGCGCGGCCTCGGGCGGCTCGGCGAGACCTGGCCCGGGACGGGTCCGACGCGCGCGGACCTCGCCGCCGAGGACCATCCGTACGCCGCCGACCTCGACGTCTTCGGACGCGGCTCGCTGCTCGACCTCGTCTGCGACGCACGCACCGAGAGCGGCGAGCGCATGCTCGCGGCGTGGCTCGCGTCACCCGCGACGCCGGCGGTCGTCCGCGCACGCCAGGCGGCGGTCGCGGAGCTGCGTCCGCGCCTCGACCTGCGCGAGGAGCTGGGCGCTCTCGGCGGCGCCGTGCGCGTCGAGGTCG
>JBFMAS010000631.1:0-5381 GCA_040755575.1 Thermodesulfobacteriota bacterium | reverse complement strand
GCGGCGCTCTGGCGCAGCACCATGCCATACAGCGCGAGCTGCACGTCACGGCGATGGTCCGCAGCGGCCTCCTTGCCGGTGCGCGGGTGCGCCTTGCCGGTCTTCAGATCGCGGACCAGCGTGCGTCCGTCCTCGACGTCGACGCGGTCGACGTAGCCGCGTACGTACAGCGTCCCGTCGTCGAGGTCGATCCGCACCGGCTCGGGATAGCCGAACGGCAGCTCGACGCGGCGAAACGCGCGCGCCGGCCCCGTCCACTCGTACTCGAGGAAGCAGTCGAGGTCGCGCCGCAGGCGCGCGAGCTGCTGCTCGCGGACGTCGGGACCGACGAGCGGGTAGGTCTCGAGCAGCTCGGCGAAGCGCCGCGAAGCGATCTCGTGCGCGAGGCGGCGCCAGTGCTCGAGGTCGTGCTCGCGCGCGCAGATCCGCTCGCCGTGGCCCGCGTAGATCTCCTCGACGACCTCGTGGAAGAGGCCGCCGTAGGCGAGCGCGTCGACCTCGCCGGTGGGACACGGCGGTGCGGGTGGCGTCAAGTAGAGAACGCGCTCGAGAAGGAAGCGGTGCGGGCACTCGAGCGCGGTCTTGAGCGCCGAGGCCGACGTCGGACGCTCGGCGCTGAGGCCGGGGAGGGCGGCCCGCACCGCGGCATCGTGCCCGAGGATGCCGTCGAGCGGGCCGACGGGCGCGTCCGGGGCGCGCAGCGCGAGGATCCGCGCGAGGTCGAGCGCGCCGCCCGCGCGCCACGCGGACGGCGGCGCCGAGCCGCCGCGGGCGACGAGCTGCAGCCAGTCCGACGCGAGGAGCGGGCTCGCGGCGAGGTGCGCGTCCGCGTCGCGTCGCGCGGGCGCGAAGGCATCGCGCTGCAGCGCTCTCGCGTCCGGCACCGGCGTCGCGAGCGCCTCGCCGGTGAGCGCGTCCGGCCGGCCCAGCGCCGCCGCCGCCTCGATGAAGACCGAGGACGCCTCGCGCTCGACGCGTCGCCCGTCGAGACGCGGCGCCGACAGCACGATGCGCCGCGCATCGCGCACCACGCGGTCGAGCGCGTGGAGCTGCGCGAGCGAGCGATCCTCGATGCGAGCGATGCCCGGGATGCCGGCGCGGACCACGTCCGGCAGCACCGGGTCCTCGTGCGCCTGAGCGGGCAGGGCGCCTTCGAGGAGCCCGATCACGCGCACGGCCGTGAACGGCAGGCCGCGCGCGCCGTCCACGGTGCCGACGTAGACCGCGGGGTCGCCGAAGCGTCCGCTCGGCACGCGAAGCCGGAGCAGTACGTCTTCGACGCAGGCGAGCGCGTCGGCGCCGGCGAGCGACGCGCAGCGCGTGTCGGCGCAGAGCGGCTCCAGCGCGTCCGCGAGGCGCGCGACGACGTCGAAGCGGCCAACGTCGAGCACCACGTGCTCCGACAGGAAGGCCCGCAGGTCGTGCCAGATCGCGTCGAGCGGCTCGCCGTCCGCGACGCGCCGCGCCACGCCCGTCAACGCGAAGAGCGGCTCCCGCAGGGCGCGCATCGCCGCGAGCCTCTCCTTCGCGTCCCGCTGCTCGCGATCGTTCTCGTCGTCACCGTCCGCCGATCCAACGCGAGCCTCCAGCGCAGTCGCGCGCGCCTCGAGCCGTGCCGACCAGTCGAGCGCGCCGAGCGGATGCGCCGGGTTGCCGCCGAGCGTCCCGAGCCCGTAGGCGATCTCCATCGCGCGCTCGTGCGAAAGGCGGCGCGGTGCAGCGCCGCTCTCTTCGGCGAGCTTCAGGGCGGTCAGGACCGGCACGAGGCTTTCGGCCGCCAGGTGGCGCCGCAGCGCCCGCACGACGGCGAGGGCGTGCGCGCCTCCCGCGAAGGAGACGAGCGGCGTCCCGCCGGCGACGAACACCGGGAAGCGCTCGCCGTCCTTCCACGGCAGGCTCGCGAGGCGCGCGGCGACGAGGTCGAGCACGTGATCCCGAGCAGGTAGGAGCACGGCGACGTCCTCGAGCGGCGTCCCGCGCTCCATCACCTCGCGCGCCACCCAGCGCGCGGCAGCGTCGACCTCGTCCTCGACCCCGGCGTGCTCCTCGAGGTGGGCCGTCCCGTCGGGGCCGCTGCTCCGGGGCCGGGACGGGTCGCCGAGCACGTCGCCCGGCTCGAACAGGTACGACGCGAGGATCTCGCTCTCGCAGCCCCCGCGGCGCGTAACGGCTGCCGCTTCGAGGGCGTGCCGCACGTCATGGCCGAGGAGCAGCTCGACGCGCTCGAGATGGTGCTGCCGGAGCGGTCGTGCTGCGAGGACCACGAGGTGGACGGAAGGTATTGCGCGCAGGAAGCGCGCGGCCGCGTTCGTGAGATCGCCGGCGGCGGGCGCGAGCACCGGACCCTCGTGCGGCCAAAGCCGCGGCTCGGCCTCGAGCCGCGCGGCCGCCTCGGAGACGATCCGGGCGGTCGTCCACGACGCGCCCGCGAGCGCGTCGAGCCGCCGCCAGATCGCGGCGACGTCCCGCACGCGGGCGGCGTCGGCTTGCCGCGCCGCAAGATCGTCGGGTCGCAGCCCGGCGGCTTCGAGGTCGGCGATGGTCGACGCGAAGGCGTCCTCCCATCCGCGGGCCGTCCGCAGCAGCTCCGGATCGAAGTACTCGAGGTCGAGCGTGTCGCGGAACAGCGTCGCGAGGCGGGCGCGTCGCAGCGCTTCCTCGCCGGCCGTGAAGCGGACCGCGGCCTCGTTCAGCACGTCCTCGGCCGCGAGATGCAGCGGCCGGAACAATGTCCCCGAGAGGGCGTCGGCACGCCCGGTACGCAGAAGCTCGCGTCGCAGCGCGTGCGCGACGCGGCCGTTGGGCACGAGCACCGTGCGGACCGGTAGCCGGCCGTCGGCGGGCAGCGCGGCGATCGACTGCGCCCAGTCCAGCGTCGACCAGGCAACGTTGAGCGTGGTCGCGGCGTTCATCAGGTTCGGAGGCTGTGGAGGCGGCACGCCGTGCGTCGCCGTCGGCTTTCAATCACGATCGTCCCGGGTCGGTCCAGAGTCGAAGTCGTCATTCGACCAAATTTCGGGTGGAGTCACTCGAGTCTCACCCACTGTCGCGCGAACTCGTCGAGCGCGGCGTCGCTGGCGTCGACCAGCTCCAACGGACCGGGGTCCCAATCGCGAGCGGGTGGCCGCGCGATCGTGCGGCGGTAGCCGGCGCGCGCCGCGCCGAGAAGGTCGGGGTCCGGGACGGTGACGGAGCACCAGCGGAGATCGGGAACCGAGCCCGACGCGTGGAACGTCGCGCCGCGTGTCCCGAGCAGCTCCCCGACCACGGCGCGCCGGATCGCGAGCCTGGCGGCCGGCCTCGCCTGCGCGACGAGCAGGGCCGGCTCCTCGAGCTCCGGGTCGCTCACGTAGATGAACAGCGAGGTCCCGTCACGCAGCTCGAGCCGCTCCAGCGAGGAGACCCAGGGGCCGGACAGCGACGCCTCGAACGAGATCACCGCCTCGGTCGTGACGCGCCAGAGCCGGGCGCGGCGCTGAAACAGCCGATCGACGCGCTCGCGCGCGGCGAGCCAGGCCTCGAAGTCGTTCTCCTGCACGGCGCGCTCGCGTTCCCCGGGTGCCGGCACGTAGCTCCACGTCGCTGTCTGATCGGGGATCCAGACTGCGGCGCTGTCGAAACGTCGCCAGGTCGTCCGCAGAAGATGATGCGCAACCTGGTCGATGTACTCGGGGCCGATCCTCTGGCGCTTCACGCCGCCGTTCGCTCCTCTCGCTGCACGCCTTCGATGACGGTTGCACAGTAGCTCGGCATCGCGCCAACGGTTGTCGCCGGCCGCGGTGGGCGCGGCTCGGTGTGTTCAATCGCCGTGCTCCGAATCGCCAGAAAAAAGCCTTACGAGGTCCACTCGTCGCGTGCTGAAATCTTGATGGAGCGCTTTCGAGCGCGATGGGGAGGTGAAGTGGAGGATCGACTGAGAGAACGAAACCGACGCAACGCACGCCGGAGCACCGGCCCCCGCTCCGCGCGCGGCAAGGCAGCGTCACGACTGAACGCGCTGAAGTTCGGAGTCACATCCCGGCAGCTGCTGCTGCCGGGCGAGGACCCGTCGGAGCTGAGACGTCTCGACCTGGAGATACGGAGGGCCCTCAACCCGGTCGGTGCGGCGGAGGAGATCATCGTCGACCGGCTGGTGCTCGGGGAGGTGCGCCGGCGCAGGATCGAGGCGGCGGAGCGCAGCATCCTGTTCGCCGAGGCCGCGCAGCGCGCGGTCGAGCGGGCACAACATTCCCCGGTGCGCACGGCCGTCGAGCGCGGCAGCATTCGCTTCCTGCTGGGCGAAGCGGCGGCGACGGAGGTGGAGCAGCGGCTTCCGGCGTACGGCAGGGCGCTGCGCGACGAGGAGCAGATGTCGGCGCTTCGGGACGGCGCGGAGTCCGACTTCGGCGTCGCGTACGCGAGCGCAATGGACGCGCTCGATCGGATCGCCCGCCATCGCACGGCGGTCGAGAGGAGCATCGACCGTGCGCTGCACGAGCTGATGCGTCTGCAGGATCGTCGCGAGGGGAGGGACGCACCGCCGCCGGCGGCCCTCGACGTCACCGTGGCGACCGACGTCGGCGACCCGTGATGAAGGCGGCACGTCGAGACGTTCCAAAGGAGGCCTCCCGCGATCCCGCTTTCGTTTGGGCAGAGGAGGCAATGTGGCAGGCCGAGGAGATGTTGGGTCTCACTCTCGCGCGGCTGGAGTCGATGGAACGGCATCGGGTGGCGCTCGGGTCGCGCGCCGCGGCGTTCGGTCTGCCGTTCCAGGAACGGTTGGCAGCCGCGACGCGAGAGGTCGCGATCGGGAAGGTGATCGAGGGTATCAAGGAACGGGTCCGCGCAGCGCGAAAGGAGGTCGAAGCTCGTCGACGTCAACTCGGTCGGTGCGTACCGCCACCTGCTCTGCCATCTGAGCCACCATCGGAGGCGAGGGAAAGGGCTGCGCGAGAGGTCGTAGCCGAGCTGCTCGAGGCGACCGAGCTCGCGATCAAGAAGCGAAACCGGTCTTCGATGCCGGACTCGCACGGAGCCATGGACTTGAAAGTGCAAAACGAAGCCAGCGGATTCTCGGTGGATGCCGACCTCGACGAAGGTCGCCACGACGACCTCGACTGGGCGGTCTCTAGCTAGCGCCGATTAAGGTCATGCCGTTCCTGCGCCCGCCTGCGGCTCTTGCGCACCGTCTTCCAGTCCACGCCGAGCGCACGGGCGATCGCCGCCGTGCTCAGCCCGAGCCGAGACAGCTCCTCGACCTTCGGCGCAAGGCGCTGGTGAGGGAACGGCTCGCTGGTGTATGAGAGAGAAACGGACAGCGGCACCCGCGCGGCGGTTCGAATTGGTTGCGAGCGCGTCCACTGTTCGTGCATCGCCAAGCCGCCCTGGACGTCGCCGACGTC
>JBFMAS010000630.1:0-11690 GCA_040755575.1 Thermodesulfobacteriota bacterium | reverse complement strand
CGGTCTCGATCTTGGGCGGCAGGTCGCTCTCGACGTCCGCCTTGGTGCGCCGCAGCACGAAGGGCCGGATCCGCGCACGCAGCGCGGCGGCCTCGGCCGCCGCGGCTTCCTGCTCGAGCGTGCCCTGCGCCGCGGCATCCTCGCCGGCGTCGGCTTCGGACCCGTCGGGCGCCGTCAGCTCCCCGAGGCTCGCGGTGACCGGCCGCTCGTAGCGCCGCGCGAAGCTGCGCCAGCTCCCGAGCATCCCCGGGTTCACGAAGTCCAGGATCGACCACAGCTCGAGCAGGCGGTTCTCGATCGGCGTGCCGGTCAGCGCGAGCCGCGCCTCGGCCGGCAGCGACTTGGCCGCGGCCGTGGTCGCCGCGGCGTGGTTCTTGATCTGCTGCGCCTCGTCGAGGATCACGTAGCGGAAGCGGATGTCGCGCAGCCGCTCGACGTCGCGACGGAGCAGCGCGTACGTCGTCACGACGAGGTCGACGCCCGGCACCTCCTCGTAGCGCGCGTGCCGGCCGAGACCGTGCAGCAGCACCGTCCGCAGGCCCGGAACGAAGCGCTCCGCCTCGCGGATCCAGTTCGGTGCGACCGAGGTCGGCGCCACCACCAGGCTCGGCATGCTGCCGTCGCGCGCGCGGCGCCAGGCGAGCAGCGCGAGCGTCTGGATCGTCTTGCCGAGCCCCATGTCGTCGGCGAGGATGCCGCCGGTGCCGAGCTCCGACAGGAGCTGCAGCCACGCGACGCCGACCTTCTGGTAGCTGCGCAAATCCCCGTGCAGGTCGGGGATCGGCTCCGGCTTCGCCGCGGCCGCGAGCTCGCGCAGACGCCGCGTCCAGCTCGACAGCCGCTCGTCGAGCTCGACGTTCTCGGCGAGCTCGCTCCAGGCGGAGACCTCGCCGAGCAGGTGCCGCGGCAGCTCCGCCGTGACGGAGTTGCCGAGCGTGTCGTGCGTCGACGCGACCAGCGACGCGACGCGCTGCGAGAGCTCGGCGACGCTGCCGTCCGTCAGACGCACCCAGTGCCGTTTCGCCGCGAGTGCTTGACGGATCTCCTCGACGTCGGCCGGGATGCCGTCGGCCGCGTAGCGCAGCGCGACCGCGATCGTCCCCGGCCGTGCCGCCTCGGCCGCGAGCGTCGCCTGCAGCGGCACGCGCGCGGTCACGCTGCGCAGCGCCGGCGGCACCACGACCTCCGTCAGCGGGCCGCCGGCCGAGGTCTCGGCTACCAGCCGCGGCAGGTCCTGCGTCCAGAAGAACACCGCCTCGTCGCCGTGCGCGCGGTAGGTCTCGGTGTCCGGCGGAGCGGCGCCCGCCCGGCGGCGGCGCGCCCGCCGCTCGAGCTCGAGCACCGTCGCGCCGACCACGTCCACCGCCGCGCGCTCGAGCTCCGCGTTGCGCTCGGGCTGCTCGATCCCCGCGCAGGTGTCCGGCGTCAGGGCGATCGGCTGTCCACCGTAGTGCGCCTCGAGCGTCGCCTCGACGGCGAAGATCGAGCCGCTCACCCGCAGCACGAGGCGCGGCACCGGCAGCGGCGGCAGGCCGAGCTCGCCGCGCGACGGGAGCGCGACGCCCTCGCTCTGGAAGTGCTCGTGCAGCAGTGCCGGGAGACGCGCGACGTCGGCCTGCTCGACCAGCACCTGCGGGTGCGCCGCGAGCCGCGCCAGCGCGATCGGGCCGACGTCGTGCGCGACCCGGGCGAAGCAGCGCGCCTCCGGGAAGAACACCCAGCCGGTGGCGCCGCGCAGGAGGATCGTCTCCGCGAACGGGACCGGCGCGCCCTCTTCCGCGATCGCGCCGCCGGGGCGG
This sequence comes from Thermodesulfobacteriota bacterium, assembly GCA_040755575.1. GTDB lineage: Bacteria > Desulfobacterota > Binatia > UBA12015 > UBA12015 > DATCMB01. The sequence continues at coordinate 9,891 of JBFMAS010000630.1, read as the reverse complement.
GTCGGCCGCCACACCGCCTCGAGCACGTAGCCGCGGTCGGCGCGTGCGGCGGCGGCCGCGTCCGCCGTCGGCAGCCCGAGCAGCGCGCGGAACGCCGGCTCGTCGATCGGCCGCCCCTCGGTGTTGTACTCGAGCCAGGCGCGGCGAACCTTCAGCTGCTCGTCCGCCAGCTCGTCGGCGCGCATCTGCAGGAGCGCGTTCGCGCGGACGTCGGCGTCCGTCGCCGGGCGCAGGCGCAACGCGGGCCGCACCGGCTGAGCGAGGAGCGTCAGCGTCTCGGCGCCCTCGAAGTCGTGCAGCACCGTGTTCGCCTCCGCGACGCGCTCGAGGAAGAGCGCGGCGTCCGCGGCGTCGGCGACGAAGTCGCGCCCGCCCCCGGGCGGGCGCCGCAGCGGCTCGAACAGGCGCCACTCGTGCGCGGGAAGGCGACGGCCCTCGAGGTCGTCGGGGGCGAAGGGCTGCCGCTCGCCCTGCGGACGGACCCGTACGCGCAGCCGCGCCGGCGCCTCGAGGTCGTCCTCGTCGCCGCGCTCGACCGCCACCAGGAAGGACGCGGCGCCGAGCGGCCGCAGCGCGCCGCGCCGGCGCCACGCGGCGAAGGTCGTGTCGAGCAAGGGCGTCTCGCGGGGCGCCGCCGCGCGCGCGGCCTCGAGGTCGATCCCGTGCCGGCGTGCGATCGTCAGCGCGCGCGGCAGGTCGTAGGCGACCGGCGCGCTCGCCGGCCGCTCCTCGTCCGCACCGCCCTCGTGCACCAGGCGCTCGCGCAGCGGCGGCGAGGCGGCCATCTCGTCGAGCAGCCCGGCGACGTGCTCGCAGGGTGGCTCCTGGCCGAGCCCCTGGCAGCTACAGACGGCGGCGAGCTCGCCGTTGCGCGCGACGCCGACGCTGACGCTCTCGACGGCGCCGTTCGTCCGCACCTTGCCCAGCACGAGCTGGTTGCGCAGCGCGACCGGATCGCCGACCACCTGCGCGGCGCTGCGCCGCGACACGCCACGCTCGGCGCTCGCGCCGAGCATGCGCTCGACCCGCTCCGCGGTAAGCTCCGGCAGCCAGGACTGGAGCGGGACGAGCTCGGACGTGGTCACGGCGCACGACATCGAACCTGAAACGCTATCCCGCGGTGAAGAGCCACGCAAAGCGCTTCTGCGCGAGCCCGGCCGGGCGACGCGCGCAAGGCCGGCGCGCTTTGCCTGGGCCGTTGCACGCGCTATGCGTGGCGTGGCCGCGCGCGGCGCGGCGCGCGAGGATCACGCTTCCCGAGGAGAGCCGCCATGCACGAGATCCGCTTCGACGACGTCGACGCCCTGAAGGCGCAGATCAAGGAGGAGTACAGCCCGTGGGGGCCGTCGCTGCAGGTGACGCAGCAGATGATCAACGCCTTCGCGGACCTCACCGGCGACCATCAGTGGATCCACGTCGACGTCGAGCGGTGCAAGCGCGAGAGCCCGTTCGGTGGTCCGATCGCGCACGGCTTCTTGACGCTGAGCCTGCTGCCGAAGCTGCGCGCTCGCTCCGACTTCGCGATCGTCGGTCACGGCAACGCCGTCAACTACGGTGCGAACAAGCTGCGCTTCCTCGCGCCGGTGCCGGCGGGGGCGACGCTGCACGCGCGCTCGCGGCTGATCAACGTCGAGCAGAAGCCGAAGGGCACGCTGGTGACGCAGGAGATCCAGGTCGGCATCGAGGGTCAGGAGATGCCCGCGCTGCTCTACGAGATGGTCGTGCTCTACAACCCGCCGCGGAAGTAGCGGCACGGCGGCGCCCGCAGGCGAGCGCGCGCCCGGCGATTCGATCGGTCGTCCGACTGGGCCGAGCGCTCGAGACGAGAGGGGAAGACGATGTCCGAGCCCGCAGAGGTCAGCTTCTCGCCACAGGACCTGTTCGACTTTCCCGACCCCTACCCGCTGTTCGCGTCGCTGCGCCAGGAGAGCCCGGTGCTGCGCGTCAGGCAGTTCGGCCGCGACACCCACATGGTGACGCGCTACGACGACGTCGCGCGCATCCTGCGCGACAACGACACGTTCTCGTCGCGCGCGAACGCCCAGCTGTCCGAGGTGATGGGCCGCAACATCATCCAGATGGACGGCAGGGAGCACCAGAAGCACCGGCAGATCGTGCAGTACGCGTTCCACTTCAAGTCGATCGCGGCGCTCGAGGACTTCATGCGCGACACGGTGCACCAGCTCATCGACCGCTTCGCGGGCGACGGACGCGCGGACCTGGTCGAGCAGTTCTCCGAGCCTTTTCCCATCCGCGTCATCGCCAAGCTCGCCGGCGTGCCGATCCGGGACTTCGACCAGTTCAAGCAGTACGCGCTCGACATCATCGGCTTCACCAAGGACCGCGAGAAGGGGCTCGCCGCGTCGCGCGCGATCGAGCGGTTCCTGCTGCCGATCATCGCCGAGCGGCGGCGCGAGCCGACCGACGACGTGCTGTCGCGGCTCGCGACGGGCGAGGTCGACGGCCAGCGCCTGAGCGACGAGGAGATCGTCAGCTTCATGCGGCTGCTGCTGCCGGCCGGGGCCGAGACCACCTTCCGCTGGATCGGCAGCACGCTGTTCGCGCTGCTGCACCACCCCGGCGCGCTCGACGAGGTGCTCGCCGACCGCTCGCTCGCCGCGGCGGCGCTCGAGGAGACGCTGCGCTGGGAGACGCCGGTGCTGTTCGTCGGACGCGAGACGACGTGCGACGTCGAGATCGCGGGCGTCGAGATCCCGGCCGGGAAGGCGGTCACGCCGGTGATCGCCTCGGCGAACCGCGACGAGACGCACTACCCGGACCCCGACCGCTGGGACCTGCACCGCGGCGCCGACGACCACCTGTCGTTCGGCGGCGGAAGGCACTTCTGCCTGGGCTACCACCTGGCCCGGATCGAGGCGCGGATCGCTCTCGATGCCATCCTCGACCGGCTGCGCAACCTGCGCCTCGACCCCGAGCAGCCGTCGCAGATCGTGGGCCTCGCCTTCCGCTCGCCGAAGTCGCTGCACATCCGTTTCGACGCCTGACCGGCACCGGGCCGACTTGCTCGTCGGGGAACGGAAGGCGATGATCGGAGACGCCGGGCTTGGCGCCCGGCCGATGGCTCAGCCGGGCCGCCCGACTCGCGTCGGTGGCGTCGGCAGGGGGTTCTCGATGAAAAGCGTCCGCGACATGCGCTGGCTCGTGCCGGGCCTTCTCGGTCTGGCGATCGTGCTTTGCGTCGGCGTCGCATCGGCCGAGCCGATCGAGCGCGTCGAGGCCAAGCGCGTGTGCATGGTCAACAACTCGGTGTTCCCGAAGGACCAGATCCCCGTCCAGGTGGACGGCAAGACCTACTTCGGCTGCTGCGAGATGTGCAAGGGAAGGCTCGCGTCCGACGCGTCGGCGCGCGTCGCGACCGACCCGATCTCCGGCAAGCAGGTCGACAAGGCGACGGCCGTCATCGGCGAGACCCCCGACGGCAAGGTGCTCTACTTCGAGAGCGACGCTACCTTCACCGCCTACAAGAACCGCGCGTGACGGCGGAGTTCGAGTATCATGACTTCGACGTCCTGGTGCGGGATCTGGACCCGCAGGGGCACGTAGCGAACCACGTCTACGTCGCGTACCTGTCGGAAGCGCGGGCGCGCTTCATGCGCGGGCTCGGCGGCCTCGACTCGGGGCTCATGCCGTCGGTCGTGGCCGAGGTGCGCTGCCGCTACCTGAGCCCGCTCTTGCCCTGGGAGAAGTTTCGCGTCGGCGTGCGCATCGCGCGCGTCGGGCGCACCAGCATCGGCTTCGCATACCGCGTGTGCACCGCGGACCGCGCGGTCGCCGAGGGTGACAGCACGGAGGTGCTGATCGACCGCGCGACCGGATGCCCGCGCGAGATCCCCTCGTCGGTACGTGCGCGCCTCGAGACGATCGCCGGCGAGCGCGGTGATGCAGCGTAGGAGAGAACGAGAAACGATGGAATCGCACCAAGGCCGCAAGGGCCCCAGCGATCAAGATGACGTCAACACGCCGGTCAGCGCCGAGGACGAGGAGTGGCTCCTCGCGACGCAGGACGTGGTCCCGCTGAAGGACCGCGAGGTCGACGCCGACAGCGAGCAGCCCTCGCCGCTCGGCGGCCTCGCGGAGCGCCTGCGCTCGCGCCGGGAGCCCGTCGCGAGCGAGTCGGACGGCTCTCTGCCGGCGCTCGACCGGCGCACCGCGGAGCGGCTGCGGCGCGGCCAGATCGAGATCGAGGGCCAGCTCGACCTGCACGGCCTGACCCAGGACGAGGCGTTCCTCGCCATCCAGACGTTCCTCTACGAGTCGCTCCAGGAGGGACGGCGCTGCGTGCTCCTCATCACGGGCAAGGGCACGGCGCGAGACGGCGGCGGCGTGCTGCGCTCGGCCGTGCCGCGCTGGCTCACCGAGGGCGCGTACGCGCCGCACCTCGTCGGCATCGCGCCGGCGCACGCGCAGCACGGCGGCGACGGAGCACTCTACGTGCTGCTGCGGCGCCAGCGCTGAAGCGGCACGCCGCGATCAGCCGAAGCGACCGGTGATGTAGTCCTCCGTCCGCTGCTCGTTCGGCATCGTGAACATCTTGCTCGTGACGTCGAACTCGACGACCTCGCCGAGGTACATGAACGCGGTGAAGTCCGAGACGCGCGCTGCTTGCTGCATGTTGTGCGTCACGATGACGAGCGAGTAGTCGTCCTTCAGCTCGCCCATCAGGTCCTCGATCTTGGCGGTCGAGATCGGATCGAGGGCGGAGCAGGGCTCGTCGAACAGGATCACCTCGGGGCGTACGGCGATCGTGCGCGCGATGCACAGGCGCTGCTGCTGGCCGCCCGAGAGCCGCAGCCCGTTGGTCGAGAGCTTGTCCTTGACCTCGTCCCAGAGCGCGGCACGGCGGAGCGCGCTCTCGACCCGGTCGTCGAGATCCGCCTTCGCCAGCTTCTCGTACAGGCTAATCCCGAAGGCGATGTTCTGGTAGATCGACATCGGGAACGGCGTCGGCTTCTGGAACACCATGCCGATCCGCGCACGCAGCAGGTTCACGTCCTGGACGCGCGACAGGATGTTCTCGCCGTCGAGCAGGACCTCTCCCTCGGCGCGCTGGTCGGGGTAGAGGTCGTACATGCGGTTGAGCACCCGGAGCAGCGTCGACTTGCCGCAGCCCGACGGTCCGATGAAGGCCGTGATCTGGTTCTGGTAGAGCGGCAGCGAGATGCGGTTCAGCGCCTGCGCCTTGCCGTAGTAGAAGCTCAGCTCCCGGATCGAGATCTTCTCGACGAGCGTGGAGCGGTCGATCGACGCGTGCTGCGTCATGGTGCTGATCCGGGCATGGTTCACGCCGTGGCTTGCCTCCGCGCGACCAGCGCGCGCGCGACGATGCTGAGCGCGAGCACGGTGAAGGTGATCAGCAGCGCGCCCGTCCACGCGAGCTGCTGCCAGTCGCTGTACGGGCTCAACGCGAACTGGAAGATCACGACCGGCAGGCTCGCGATCGGCCCGTTCAGGTCGACGCTCGAGAACTGGTTGTTGAGCGCGGTGAACAGCAGCGGCGCCGTCTCGCCGCTGACGCGTGCGATCGCGAGCAGCACGCCGGTCAGCATGCCGGCGCCGGCCGCGCGGTACGCGACGCGCGTGATGACGACGAACCTCGGCATGCCGAGCGCGGCGGCGGCCTCGCGCAACGACACCGGCACGAGCAGGAGCATGTCCTCGGTGGTCCGCAGCACCACCGGGACGACCAGGATCGCGAGCGCGACCGTCCCGGAGATCGCGGAGAAGTGGCCCATCGGCACGACCAGGACCTCGTACACGAAGAGCCCGACGACGATCGACGGCGCGCTGAGCAGGATGTCGTTGATGAAGCGCACGACGACCGTGAGCCGCTCGCGCCGGCCGTACTCCGCCATGTAGGTGCCTGCCAGCACGCCGACCGGCGTGCCGATGAGCACCGCGATCGTCGTCAGGACGAGGCTGCCGACGATCGGGTTGAGCAGGCCGCCGTCCGAGCCCGGCGGCGGCGTCATCTGGGTGAAGACGTCGAGCGATAGGCCGCCGAAGCCCTTCCACACCAGCACGCCGAGGATCAGGACCAGCCAGCCGAGGCCGAGCAGCGTCGCGACCAGCGACAGCGTCATGGCGATCGTGTTGCGGCGTCGCCGTGCGGCGTGCAGCGCGCTGGACGCAGCCACGATCAGCCTCCGACCCGGCGCTCGAGTCGGAACAGCATGTAGCGAGCGATCGCGAGCACGATGAAGGTGATGACGAACAGCAGCAGGCCGAGCGCGATCAGCGACGAGGTGTACAGGTCGCCCACCGCCTCGGTGAACTCGTTCGCGATCGTCGCCGAGATCGTCGTGCCGGGCGCCAGGATCGACGACGAGACGCGGTGCGCGTTGCCGATCACGAACGTCACGGCCATCGTTTCGCCGAGCGCTCGCCCGAGCGCAAGCATCGCACCGCCGACGACGCCGATGCGCGCGTAGGGCAGGACCACCCAGCGCACCACCTCCCAGGTCGTGCAGCCCATGCCGTACGCCGCCTCGACGAACACGCGCGGCACCGACTCGAAGACGTCGCGCGACACCGAGGTGATGAACGGCAGCACCATGATCCCGAGGATCAGGCCCGCGGTGAGAAGCCCGATGCCGTAGGGCGGGCCGGCGAACAGCGATGAGAGCAGCGGGACGTCCGCGAAGGAGTCGATCAGGAAGGGCTGCAGCGTCTGCTGGAGGAAGGGAGCGAAGACGAACAGGCCCCAGATGCCGTAGATGATGCTCGGAATGCCGGCGAGGAGCTCGATCGCGATGGCGATCGGCCGACGCAGCCACGGCGGGCACAGCTCGGTGAGGAACACGGCGATCATGATCCCGACGGGGATTGCGATCGCCATGGCGATGAACGAGGTGAGGATCGTGCCGTAGACGGGCGCGAGCGCACCGAACTGCTCCGTGACGGGATTCCACTGCTCCGCGACGACGAAGCCCGGACCGAAGGCGCGCAGCGCAGGCAGCGCGCCGATGAGCAGCGCCACCATGACGCCGCCGAGGATGGCGAGGACGGACAGCGCCGCGGCGCGCGTCAGGTGGTGGAAGATCGCGTCGGTGAGGCGCAGGCGAGCGAGCGCCTTCGTGCGCGCGGAGGTCTGCGGCCCCTCGAGCGTCGAGGGCAGCGCGACGTCGACCGCGGAGCGCCTGGCGAGATCCATCCTCTATCGGGTCACCGCGATCCGTAGATCGGCTTGCCGGCCTCGTCCTTGATGTCGCTCGCCCATACCTTCTCGATCGAGCCGACGACGGCGTCCGGCATCGGCACGTAGTCGAGCGCGGCCGCCATCTCGTCGCCCTTCGCGTAGGCCCAGGCGAAGAACTCGAGGGCGGCCTTGGCCGCGGCCGCATCCCGGGGCTGGCGATGCATGAGGATGAAGGTCGCCCCCGCGATCGGCCAGGAGCCGGCGCCGGGCTCGTCGGTCAGCACGACGGCGAAGCCGGGCATGCCCGACCAGTCCGCGTTCGCCGCCGCCGCCATGAACGCGTCCGCGGTGGGCGCGACCGCCTTGCCTTCCTTGTTGATCATCTTGGTGAAGGTCAGCTTGTTCTGCTTGGCGTAGGCGTACTCGACGTAGCCCACCGAGCCGCGGGTTTGCGCGACGTTGTTCGCGACGCCCTCGTTGCCCTTCGCGCCGATCCCGGTCGGCCACTGCACCGCCGTGCTGGCGCCGACCTTGCTCTTCCACTCCGGGCTCACCTTCGCGAGGTAGTCGGTGAAGATGAACGTCGTACCGGAGCCGTCGGAGCGATGCACGACGGCGATCGCCTGCTTGGGCAGGGTCAGGCCCGGGTTCAGCTTCGCGATCGCCGGATCGTCCCAGCTCTTCACCTCGCCGAGGAAGATCTTCGCGAGGGTCGGGCCGTCGAGCGTCAGGCCGCCTGGCGCGATGCCCTCGAGGTGGACCACCGGTACCACGCCTCCCAGCACCGTCGGGAACTGCACGAGCCCGTCCTTCTGCAGCTCCTCCGCCGGCAGCGGCATGTCGGACGCGCCGAAGGTGACGGTCTTCGCCTTGATCTGCTTGATCCCTCCACCCGAGCCGATCGACTGGTAATTGAGCTTGACGCCGGTCTCCTTCTCGTAGGCGTCGGCCCACTTGGCGTAGATCGGATAGGGGAAGGTCGCGCCGGCGCCGGAGATGGTCGCGGCGCAGGGCGACGTTGCGGTGGCGGCGACGAGGCCGCCCGCGGCCAGCAGGGTGACGATTCTCACTGGTCTTCTCCTATCGTTTGGTGCCCACGGTGGGGCACGGCGATCACCAGACGATCTGGAACCGCGACTGGTAGATGTTGGCGCTGCCCGCCGTGTCGGTGCGGGCCGAGTAGACGTAGTTGGCCATGATCCGCATGTTCGGGTTCAGGTACCAGTTGAGCCCGAGCGTCGTGTCGCCCAGGTTGCCGCCCTGGACGTCGCCCGAGTCGAGCTCGATCTTCGAGTAGCGGGCGCCGACCTCGAACGCGCCCCAGCCGGCGTCCGGCCCGAAGCCGAAGTTGCGCTTGGGCCGCACCCTGTCGAAGGCGGCGGCCGACGTCTTGTACGCACGATGCTCGCCGGTCAGGAAGTAGCTCAGGTACGCGTACCAGCCGTCGAAGGCGGGGTCGTCGACCTCGGGGGCGTCGACGAAGACGCGCATGTACTCGGCCTGCAGCGACGCCGGGCCGTACACCACGGCGAGCTCGGGGTTGATGCGGTCGTTGTCGTTCGCCAGGAAGGGGCCGGTGTCGACGAAGCGCTCGGCGAGGTGCGACTCGGGGCGCTGCCGGATCTCCGTTTCGACGCCGTTGCGGAACGAGTGGACGTAGGAGAACCCGAGGTGGACGAGCTGCGCGCCGTCGTCGGCGTACCAGGGCAGGCCGGTGAGGCGCGTCGCGATGTCGTAGTTTTGCTTGTCGCCGAAGCCGGTGCCCGAGTCGTCGGTCTCGCGGAAGGCGCCCACGGACCAGGTGAGGCGCTCGTCGAAGTAGGTCGGATGGATGGCGATGCCGGTGTTGCGCTCGGGCGTGAAGACGTCGGCGAGGCTGCGCTCCATGAAGGTGATGTTCACGCTGCTCGTGAGCTGCTCGAGCGAGAACGGCTCCTTGAAGTGGCCTACCCGTACGTTCTGGATGTAGGGGACGTTGCGGGCGGCGAGGTACATGTCCTTGAACGCCACCTCGCCGCCGGCGAAGTCGACCTCGAACTTGAACGCGAAGTCGCCGTAGACGTCGCCCTCGATGCCGATGCGTGCCCGGCGGAACTCGGTGCCGCTCTGGAACGCGTCGATGCCGAGCTCGTCGCGCAGCGCCCGGCTCGAGTCGATGATCGCCCAGTCGTTCTGGATGCGGCCGATCAGCCCGAGGCGGAAGCTCTTGTCGGCCGTCTCGAAGCGCGGCCCGTCCTTCCAGTACGCGCGCAGCGTGTCGGGCGCGGGCTTCTTCTCCTCGACGACCTCCACCTTCTCGACCCGCTCGACCGGCCCGCCCGTCTGGATGTCCTGCACGGCTTCGACGCGCTCGACCTTCTCGACAGTGCGGGCCTGCGCCGCCGCCCGGTCCGCCTCGCCGGCCTGCCGGACCTTGCGGCTCAGGTCGCGATGCTGCTCGTCGGTGATCTGCTGATTCTGGCGCAGGACGTCGAGGATCTCCTGCATGACCGCCTGCTGCGCGTCGCCCGCCACCGCGCGGCGCACGAGGGCCGGGTGCGTCAGGACGAGCGCGAGGGTGACGAGCGCAAAGCTACCGGTGCGAGGTCGCATCTCCCTCCAGGGTTCGTTCGCGCGGGCGCCGCATCCGCAAAGCGGGCGGGCCACTCGTCGCGATCGTTCGAGGGTTCGACTACCGGCCCGATTTTGCAGGGCCGTTACGGCCGGATTGCCGCAGCGTGAAGACACGCCGTCTT
>JBFMAS010000629.1:0-5361 GCA_040755575.1 Thermodesulfobacteriota bacterium | reverse complement strand
CGCCGTGCTCGGCGACGGTGTCGTGGTGGCCGGCCTGCGCGCCGGCGAGCGTCGCCAGCATCGCGTAGCGCTGCGAGTGGTCGGCGAGCAGCGCGGTGAGGCGCAGCAGCCAGCGCGAGCGGCAGCGCGCGACTGGCAGCTCCGCACGCCGACCATGACCATGGGCAAGTCGTTCGACACGCACGGCCCGACCGGTCCCTGGCTCGTCACCGCGGACGAGATCCCCGACGCGCAGGATCTCCGCATCCGCACCTGGGTGAACGGCGAGCTGCGCCAGGACGGCTCGACGCGCGACATGATCTTCGACGTCGCACGGCAGATCGAGCACCTGACGACCGCGTTCACGCTCGAGGCCGGCGACATCATCTCGACCGGGACGCCGGCCGGCGTCGGCATCGTGCGTCGGCCGCCGCTGCTGCTCGCCCCGGGCGACGTCGTGCGCGTCGAGATCGACGGCATCGGCACGATCGAGAACCCGGTCGTCGAGGAGCCCGACGACACGGTGCTGCTCTAGGCAGCGGGGAGGAGCCCATGGCCGCGACCCTCGAACGACCCGTACGCGCGTTTCTCGCCGAGCAGCCCGTCGGCGTGCTGGCGACGACGCGCCGCGACGGCAGCATCCGGCAGTCGGTCGTCTACCACGTGACCGACGGCGACCGCATTTTGATCTCGACGGTGGCGGACCGCGGCAAGGCGCACGACGTGCGGCGCACCGGCCGCGCCTCGTACGCCGTGCTCGGGCACGAGAAGCCGTTTCCGCAGGTCGTCGTCGACGGCCCCGCGCGGATCCTCGAGCACGGCATCGCCGAGCCGACCATGCGCATCTTCGAGCGCATCGGCGGCAGCCGTCCGCCGACGCCGCTCACGGACCAGATGCTCGCCGGCATGAAGCGCGTGATCGTGGAGATTACGATCGAGAGCGTGAAGGACGTCTCGTACGTCGGAGGTGTCGCATGAGCCTGCATCGTCTCACGTCGATCACGGTCGGGGTCCCCGACCCGGCCTCGGCCGGCGCGTTCTACCGCGACTTCGGCCTGCGCGAGACGGCGCCCGCGGTGTTCTCGACCGCCGACGGCGGCGAGCAGCTCCGCCTCGTCGAGGCGCCGCGCCGGCGGCTCGTCGAGCTCGGCGTCGGGGCCGAGAGCGCGGCGGACCTGGTCGGGATCGCGCGCCGGGTGGCCGCGCTGGGGATCGCTCACGAGCGCGACGGCGAGCGCCTATCGGTCCTCGAGCCCGCGAGCGGGCTGCGGGTCGTGGTCTCCGTCGCGCCGCCGATCGTGCAGCCGCCGCGCGCGACGGCCGCGGTCAACGCGCCGGGGCGCATCGAGCGGCGCAACGCGCGCGCGAGCGTCTTCGAGCGCTCGTCGCCCGTCGCGCCGCGCAAGCTCGGCCACGTCGTGCTCGGCTCGCCGGACGCCGGCGCCAGCCGGCGCTTCTTCGTCGAGGGGCTGGGCTTCAAGGTGAGCGACGAGATCGCGGGCATCGCCGCGTTCCTCCGTTGCTCGTCCGATCACCACAACGTGCTCGTGCAGCCCGCGCCGGTGCCCTTCCTGCACCACACCGCCTGGCAGCTCGACGACGTCGACGACGTCGGCCGCGGGGCGCGCGCCATGATCGACGCCGACCCGAGCCGGCACGCGTGGGGGCTCGGCCGCCACTTCCTCGGCTCGAACTACTTCTGGTACCTGCGCGACCCGGCCGGGACGTTCGTCGAGTACTACAGCGACCTCGACGTGATCGACGACGACGCCGCGTGGCAGCCACAGGCCGCGACGGGCAGCAACGCGCTCTACTCGTGGGGACCGCCCGTGCCGCACGAGTTCCTGGCGCCGCCCGACATCGCGGGGCTCGCCGCGTGACGTCCTCGCCGACGCTCGACGTCGCCGTCGTCGGCTACGGTCCCGTCGGCGTCGCCGCCGCCGCGCTCGCCGCGAGCCGCGGCATGACGGTCGAGGCGTTCGAGCGCGAGCGCGACGTCTACCACCTGCCGCGTGCCGCGCACTTCGACGGCGAGATCATGCGCGTGTGGCAGGAGATCGGCGCGGCCGAGCGCGTCCTGCCGTGCACCGCGCCCGGCGCGGGGATGCACTTCCTGAACGCCGACGGCGTCAAGCTGTTCGGCGTCGACGCCGACGCCGAGGCGGGCCCACAGGGCTGGGCACGCCACTACATGTTCTACCAGCCGGACCTCGAGCGCGTCCTGCGCGCCCGCGCGCAGGAGCTCGGCGTGGCGGCGCACCTCGGGCACGAGGTCGAGTCGCTCGAGCAGGCCGACGGACACGTCGCGCTGCACGTACGCGACCTCGCGAGCTCCTCGCGCCGCGTCGTCCGCGCGCGCTGGGTGCTCGGCTGCGACGGCGGGCGATCGCTGTCGCGCACCGCGATCGGCGCCGAGCTCGAGGACCTGTGCTTCGACCAGCCGTGGCTCGTCGTCGACACGGTGCTGCGGCGCCACGTCGAGCTGCCGCGCATGGCCGTGCAGTACTGCGACCCGCGCGGCCCCGTGACGTTCATCCCGATGGCGGGGATGCGCCGGCGGTGGGAGTTCATGCTGTTGCCCGAGGACACGCCGGCGAGCATGGAGCGTCCCGAGCGCGTGCGCGAGCTGCTCGGCCGATGGGTGCGGCCGGACGACGTCGAGGTCGTGCGCGCCGTGGTCTACACCTTCCACGCGCTCGTCGTGCGACCGTGGCGTCGCGGACGCGTGTTCCTGCTCGGCGACGCCGCCCACCAGATGCCGCCGTTCCTCGGCCAGGGGATGTGCTCGGGGATCCGCGACGCCGCGAACCTGACCTGGAAGCTCGACCTGGTGCGCCGTGGCGTCGCGGGCGACGGGCTGCTCGACAGCTACGAGACCGAGCGCGCGCCGCACGTGCGGATGATCATCGGCACGTGCGTCGCCGCTGGCAACGTCATCCAGACGACGGATCCCGAGGTCGCGGCCATGCGCGACCGGCAGCTCCTGGGCGAGACGGCGCCTCCGATCCAGCGCGACGAGCTGCCGCCGCTGACGGCCGGCCTGCTGCACGGCGGCGGCCGCGGCCCCGGTGCGGGCAAGCTCGTGCCGCAGCCGCGCTGTGCTGGCGGCGAGCCGCTCGACGAGCGCCTCGGACGCGGCTTCGCCGTGGTGTCGGGCGAGGACCCCGCGCGTGCCATGACGCGCGCGTCGCTCGCCTTCTGGCAGAAGCTCGGCGCGCGCCTGGTCGCGACGCGCGCGCTCGACGGCTGGCTCGCCGAGCAGGGCGCGAGCGCCGTCGTGGTGCGTCCCGACCGCTACGCGTACGGCGTCGCGTGCGCGCCGGGCGACCTCGACGGCCTGACGGGCGCGCTGCGCGCCGCGCTGGCGTGACGGCGCGCGCTCAGCCGCCGTAGAAGGTCTTGTCGCCGAGGTCCTTGAGCCACAGCGTGGCGTCGTCGGGCCGTCCGTCGAGCTCGCGCGCGACGCCGGCGTCGACCACCTCGCCGACGAAGATCGAGTGGTCGCCGTGCTCGACCGTGTCGACGAGCCTGCACTCGACGTACGCGGGCGTGCTGGCGAGCAGCGGCGCGCCCGTGCTGCCGGCGCGGAAGCGCTCCCCCGAGATCGTGTCGCCCGTGACCTCCGCGGGCTTGAAGAACGCGAACGCGGTCTTCTGCTGGCCCTTGCCGAGCACGTTCAGGGCGAACGCGCCGGCGGACTTGATCACCTCGTGCGCCGACGAGTCCGCCTTCACGCCGACCGCCACGAGCGGCGGCGCGAACGACGCCTGGGTCACCCAGTTGACGGCCGCGGCGGCGATCCGGCCGTCGTCGGTGCGTCCGGTGAGGACGTAGAGGCCGTAGGGGATCATGCGTAGGGCGGTCTTCTTCGCGTTGGGGTCCATGCGCTCTCCTGCTGCGTTTGCTGCCGGTCGTTGTACGCGACCCGGCGCGGCGCCGAAAGGGCGGCCGCTCGGGCGCGGCGTCGCGGTCGTGCTAGAAGCGGCGGTGAGGAGGGGAGGAGGCGGAGATGTGGCTCGAGGGCGGGCTGGTGCTGGGCTTCGTCGCGGTGTCGCTGCTCGCCCTGGTCGCGGTGCGACGGCGCGTCCCGCTGCAGGCGCTCAAGGAGCAGCACGACGTCGCGGCGGCCTGCTTCGCGGTGCTCGGCGGGCTCTACGGCATCGTGCTGGCCTTCGTGCTGGTGTCCTCGTGGGAGCGCTTCGAGGAGGCGCGCGAGAAGGCGGAGGTGGAGGCGGACGCGCTCGGTGACCTGTACCGGCACGGCAGCGCGCTCCCTGCGCCGGCCGGCGAGCGCCTGCAGGAGCTCGCGCTCGCGTACGCCCGCAGCGTGATCGACGACGAGTGGGCGGCGATGAGCTCCGGCGAGCAGAGCCCCGAGACCTTCGCGATCTTCGTCGACCTCTGGCGCACCCTGCTGGCCACCGGCGCGAGCCAGGCGAAGGACGTCGCCGTCTTCCAGAACACGCTCGGCAAGATGGACGACCTGAGCGACGCCCGCCGCGACCGGCTGCTCTACGCGCGCGTCGGCCTGCCGTGGATCGTCTGGGCGTTCCTCATCGCGTCGGGCGCCGTGACGGTCGCCTTCAGCTACTTCTTCGGGCTCCGCCAGATCGCCTCGCAGATGATGATGACCGCCGCCCTGTCGGCGACGATCGCGGTGGCGCTCCTGCTGATCGCGGAGATGCAGACGCCCTTCACCGGCGCGGTGCAGGTGCCGCCGTACGGCTTCGCGCGCCTGCTCGACGAGGTCCGCGACGCCGCGCGGTAGCGCAAGCGCCAGGGCGGTCGCGTTGTAAAGCGAAACGTTACAGCGAAGCTGGTCCGCGGCCCGTCAGTCGAACGGCTCCTCGGCCACCGGCGCCGGCTCCTCGCCCCACTCGGCGAACGCGAAGCGGAAGGCGTCGAAGTTGGCGAGCAGCATCGCGGTGAAGAGGAAGCCGAGGAGCGCGAGGATCAGAGCGAAAAGCGTCTCCTGACGGCGCGTGATCGTCCGTGGGCGGGTGCGGCGTATCGTTGCCTGCCGTGCAGTCATGGCGCTCCCCGGTCTGCGGGTTCGGGTCGGTGGGCGGGGCGGGTCGTCGACCGCTCGGCCTCTCGATGCTCCTCTTTTGGCTCCCAGCGCAGTGCAATTCAAGTCCAATAGACAAAAATTTGGTGAGACGCCTGGATTTTGCGCACGGATGCAAAATCGGGCATGGCGCCTGCACGCCGCGCGGGCAGCACGGCTGCACGTCTCGTGCACCCGTGTGCGCGCCGGGGGGGGCGATCGGTAAGCCAGATCGTCCATTCACGCGCCGTCCAGGCCGATCAGGGGGTTCTCCGTCCATGCGCCGAGAAGTGTTCACCGAGGATCACGAGCTGTTCCGCGACCAGTTCCGCCGC
>JBFMAS010000628.1:0-6264 GCA_040755575.1 Thermodesulfobacteriota bacterium | reverse complement strand
CGAGCCGCCCGAGGGCGACGTGCTGCGCTCGCAGCCCGCGTTCGAGCTCTGGCAGCGCGGCAAGAAGAGCGTCGTCCTCGACCTGCGGAGCGCGGCCGGCCGCGAGGACGCGGCGGCGCTCGCCGCTTCCTCGGACGTCGTCGTCGAAAGCTTTCGTCCCGCGACGGCGGTGCGCCTCGGGCTCGACTGGCGCGGGCTGTCGGCACGCCATTCGTCGTTGATCCACGTCTCGATCACGGGCTTCGGCAGCCGCGGACCGTACGCGGGTCTCAAGGGCTACGACGGCGTCGTGCTGGCGAAGCTCGGCGGCATGTCGCACGTCGCCGGCATGGCGCCGCGTCCGGGGCCCGCCTTTCCGGCCGTCCCGTACGCGAGCTTCAGCGCCGCGATGACAGCGCTGCACGGCGTGCTCGCCGCGCTGTACGTGCGCGAGCGCTGCGGTCACGGGCAGCACGTCGAGACCTCGCTCGTGCAGGGCATGGCCGCGCACGACCCGTGGGAATGGTTCCTGCGCGTGCTGTTCGAGAAGTACCCGTCCGCGTTCTCGCCGGCGCCGCCGTACTCGGCGCGCGGCGTCCCGACCAGCGGCTTCGCTTTCCGCCTGCTCGTATGCTTGACGAAGGACGGCCGCTGGCTGCAGTTCTCGCAGACCTCGCCGCACCTGTTCCGCGCCTTCATCGACGTGCTCGGGCTCTCCTGGATCTTCGACGACCCGGAGTGGAACGGCGCGCCGGACTTCGAGGACGAGGACAAGCGCGAGCGGTTCTGGGAGATGCTGCTCGAGGCCGCCCGCACGCGCACCGTCGCCGAGTGGGACGAGGTGTTCGCGGCGCAGCCGAACGTCTGGGCCGAGATGTTCCGCACGACGCGCGAGCTGCTCGATCACCCGCAGCTGGTGCACAACGGCCAGGTGGTCGAGCGCGACGACCCGCAGCGCGGGCGCGTGCGCCAGATCGCGCCGCTCGTCAAGCTCGTCGGCGCGCCGCCCTTCGTCCCGCCGCCGGCGGCGGAGCTCGGCGAGCACACGGACGAGGTGCTGCGCTCGCTGCGCGTGCGCTCCCGCGCGCCACGGGTGCCTCCGTGTGCCGCGCCGCCTGCGCGGCCGCTCGAGGGCGTCACGGTGCTCGAGCTCGGCCTCTGGTACGCCGCGCCCTACGGCCCCGCGCTGCTCGCCGACCTCGGCGCGCGCGTCGTCAAGGTCGAGCCGCTCGCTGGCGAGCCGATGCGGCACGTCCTGCCCGTCCCCGAGGCGGGGGCGGTCAAGGTGCTGCAGGGCAAGGAGAGCGTCGCCCTCGACCTCGACGGGGCGGAGGGCCGTGCGATCGTCCGCCGGCTGGCGCGCACGGCGGATCTCGTGCTGGTCGGCTACCGCGCGGGCGTCGCCGAGAAGCTCGGCCTCGACGCCGCCGCGCTCAGACGCGAGAACCCGCGGCTCGTCTACCTGTCCGCGCCGGGCTACGGCGTCGACGGTCCGTGCGGCCGCAAGCCGGCCTTCGCGCCGACCATCGGCGCGGCGAGCGGCGTCGGGCTGTTCCAGGCGGGGCCGTCGATCCCGCACGGCCCGGGCCTGTCGCTCGCGGAGATCAAGCCGGCGTCGATCCGCCTGAACTACGCGGCACAGGCGCCGGGGAACGCCGACGGCTGCTCGGCGCTGGGCGTCGCGACCGCGCTGCTGCTCGGGCTGGTCGCGCGCGAGCGCACCGGAGCCGCGCCGCAGATGCTGACCTCGATGCTCTGCACGACCGCGTACGCGGTATCCGACGACTGCATCGACTGGCCGGGGCGGCCGCCGCGCCTCGAGCCGGATGCCCGGCTTTACGGCCTCGGCGCGCTCTATCGGCTCTACGAGGCCAAGGCGGGCTGGGTCTTCCTCGCCGCGCCGCGGCCGAGGGAGTGGGACGCCCTGTGCCGCGTGCTGCGCGCGCGCGGCGTCGATCCGGCTGCCGACGCCCGCTTCCGCACCGCGGCCGACCGTGCGCGGCACGACGCGGAGCTCGCGGCCGTTCTCGCCGCGGCCTTCGCGCGCGAGGAAGCGGCCGAGTGGGAGCGCGTGCTGACGGCCGCCGACGTCGCCTGCGTCGAGGTCGCGCAGGGGCCGGTCGCCCGCGCCGTGATGAGCGACCCGGTCGCACGCGAGGCGGGCTTCCTCGTCGAGGTCGAGCACCCCACCTTCGGCGCGCACCGCCGCCTCGCGCCGCTCGTGGCTCTCTCCTTGACGCCAGGCGAGGCGCGTCCGGCACCGACGCTCGGCATGCACACCGCGTCGGTGCTGCGCGAGCTCGGCTACGGCGAGGACGACATCGCGGGCCTCGCCGCGCGCGGCGTGGTCGCGCTGGGCGGGACGCAGCCCGCGTGAGAGGGGCGGGCGGCGGCGCAGCCAGCGCACCGCCGCCCACCCTCCGCTCTACGAGGCCCGGTCGAGCCCGGACATCCCGCGCGCGCAGCGCGCGGGCCGAGCGAAGCGAGCCCCTCGGTGAGCTAGAGGACGATCAGCTCCGCGCGACGGTTCTGCGCGCGGCCGTCGGCCGTGTCGTTGCTCGCGACCGGGTCGCCCTCGCCCTCGCCGACCGCCTCGAGACGGCTCGCGGCGATGCCGCCGTCGATCAGGTACCGGCGGACGGCGTCGGCGCGCCGCTGCGACAGCCTCTGGTTGTACTGCTCGGTGCCGATGCTGTCGGTGTGGCCCTCGATCCGTACCCGGATGTCGGGCTCCGCCTTCAGCACGCGGATCGCCTCGTCGAGGATCGGACGTGCGTCAGGACGAATGTTCGATTTGTCGAAGTCGAAGTTGACGCCGCGCAGGATGATCTTGCGCTTGGTGACCGGCGCGGGTGGCGGCGGAGGAGGCGGCGGCGGAGGCGCCTCGACCGGCTCGGGCTCGAAGTGCCAGTTCACCTGCAAGCCCGCCATCACCATCTGGCGGTCGTCGCGGTCGTTCTCGCGCGCGGCCGATGGACGCAGGAAGATCTCCTCGAAGCGCGCGAACACGCCGACGTTGATTCCGGCGCCGACGTTGCCGCCGAGCACGGCGTGCACGGCGAGGCCGCCGCCCTCCTCGTCGAGCGGACCGCTGATGTCGTCGAAGAAGCCGCCGAGCACCGCCACCGACAGCTCGGCCTTGTCGCCCGTGATGGTGAACTTCGGGCCCGCGGTGAACGACCAGGTGCTGGTGATGTCGTCGTCGTCGTTGCAGCTCACCACGAGCGGGCCCGATGGGCAGTTCTCGGACGGCAGCAGCGTGAACTGCGGGCCGCCGATCAGCGAGATGGCGCCGTTCTCGTCCATCTGCCAGCGGTAGCCGCCCTGGGCGCCGATCACGCCGCCGATGTCGGCGGTGTCGCTGTAGTGCCCGACCGGGAAGGCCGCGCCGAAGTACCCACCTGCCTCGGCCCCGTCGCCCCGCGCCGTCCCTGGCGCGCCAAGCAAAGCGAGGCCGGCCAGGGCCACCGTCAACCCGACTCCCTGCAGAATGGACTTCATGACCCCCCTCCCGAGTCGTGACGCTTCTGATGGAGAACAGTTCGGTCCTGTTGCGCTTATCCGGATTCGGCAGCTGGCTCAAGAGCATGGCGGATGGACCGTTGTGGATCGCATTCTGTAGTTGCGCAGACGAGACGGCCCGGCTGCGGCCCTACACGCGCGGCGTGCCGTCCGCTATCGGTCAGCCCGATGGCCGCACCACCGTCGAACGCCGGCTCCCGACCCCCGGGGCGCCGCCTGCGACGCGTCTTCCTGCTGTCGCCGGCCCGCGTGAACGGCGTGCGCGCGGGCTACCTGCTGAACCCGGGAGCCGCGTTCGCGCTGGGGCGCCAGTTCCACCGCGAAGGTCTGCCGGTCGCCGAGGTGTTCAGCTTCACGAGCGGCCTCTACTTCCGGGGCAAGATCACCTACGCGCGGCGCTTCGCGGCCGAGCAGGACGGCTGCGTGATCCGCGTCATCACGCCGAACGCGGGCCTGGTGAACCCCTCGCTGCTGCTGACGGCACCGGCGCTGCGCGCGTTCGGCGAGGTCGACATCGACGCCGACGACCCGCGCTACCGCGAGCCGCTCCGGCGCGACGCCCGCGCCCTCGCGCGACGGCTCGCGGCCGACGGCACGGCGGTCCTCCTCGGCAGCATCGCGACCGGAAAGTATCGCGACGTGCTGCTCGAGGCGTTCGGGACCCGGCTCGTCTTCCCGAGCGACTTCGTCGGGCGCGGCGACATGAGCCGCGGCGGCCTGCTGCTGCGCTCGGCGCGCGACGGTGTCGAGCTGCCCTACGTGAGCGTCCTCGGCGCGACCGTCCGCGGTGCGCGTCCGCCGCGGCTGCCGCCGCTGCCGCGGGCGCGCTGAGCCCGCGACGACGGCGCGTCAGCTCGCCGGCACGATGCGGTACACCTCGCCGTCGCGGTCGAGGACGTAGAGCTCGCCGCGCGCGTCCTCGCCGAACGAGGTGACGTTGTCGAGCGTGCGCCCGCCGCCCGGGGCGAGCTCGGCGGTGCGGTCCTCGTGGCTCTGCGCGACGCCGTTCGCGACGCCGCGGAACGTCCGCACGAACGCGCTGCAGAAGTCGGAGTAGAAGTACGTGCCACGCAGCTCGGGCAGCGCGCAGCCGCGGTAGACGAAGCCGCCGGTGACGGAGCAGCCGGCCGCGTGCGTGTACTCGAGCACCGGGAAGACGAACGGTGCCGGGCTCGGGCACGAGCCGCCGCCCGGGGGCTCGAAGCACGACGAGCCCTCGAACACGTCCCAGCCGTAGTTCTCGCCGCCGGCGCTCGAGGCAGGCCGGAAGTTGATCTCCTCGCGCTGCCCCTGGCCGACGTCGCCCACGTAGAGGTCGCCCGTCAGGCGGTCGAAGGAGAAGCGCCAGGGGTTGCGCAGCCCGAGGGCCCAGATGAGCCCGAGCTTCGGCCCGGCGCCGGGCGCCGGGTTGCTCGGCGGCACCGCGCGGTACGGCTCGTCCTCGACGTCGACGTCGATGCGCAGCAGCTTGCCGAGCAGGCTCGTCGGGTCCTGTGCGTTCTCGCCGGGATCTCCGCCGCCTCCGCCGTCGCCGGGTCCCATGTACAGGTAGCCGTCGGGGCCGAAGGCGAGCTGGCCGCCGTTGTGGTTGGCGTGCCCGGGGTGGGCGATCCGCAAGACGATGCGCCTCGTCGCCGGATCGGCGAGGTCGGGGTCGAGCGCGCTCGCCTCGTAGCGCGCGAGCACGAGCCGCCCGTCGTTGTCGGTGTAGTAGACGAAGAAGCGGCGGTTGGTCGCGTAGCCGGGGTGGAAGGCGATGCTGAGCAGGCCGCGCTCGCCGCAGCACAGCACGGCGTTCTCGATGGCGAGGAACGGCGTCGGCAGCAGGACGCCGTCCTCGACGATGCGCACGCGGCCCTCCTGCTCGACGACGAACAGGCGGTGCGGATCGAGCGGCGGGGCCGCGAGGTGCACGGGCGACACGAGCCCGTCGGTCACCAGCTCCGCTGCGACCGCGTCGCCGAACGCGCTCGGCACGCCGGCGCAGGCGGCGCCGGGATGCACGAGGCCGCACTGCGGCGTGCAGCCGTCGCCGGGGTTCGGGTTGCCGTCGTCGCAGTCGTCGTCGCCGTCGACGACGCGGTTGCCGCAGCGCACGGTGCGGGGCGCGCACTGTGCAGGCGCCGCGGCGTCGACCGCGACGACGCGTCCGGCGCCGTTGTGCGCGTAGCCCGTCAGGCGCGCGCAGACGACGACGTCGCCGATCGTCAGCCGGACGTCGATCGTGCCCTGCGGCTTGGTGACGCGGTACGGCCATGCCGCCGAGCCGCCGACGATCAGCAGGCTGCCGCCGCTCGGCGTCGTGCGCAGCTCGACGCGGCGGAGGCCGTCCGGCTTCGGATCGTCGAGGTACGCGTAGCCCGCGCTCGGCGTGCCGAGGGCTTGCCAGCCGGCGGGACGGAGCGGGATCACGCCGCTGCCGCCGTCGCCCGCCGCGTCGCCCACGATCTCGAGGGTCGCGCCGGTCACGCGCGGGTCGCCGACGCTGCCGGTCGCGAGCGCCGGCTCGCCCTCGACGCTGAAGCGCACCCGCGCCCCCTTGGGGTGCGTCACGTCGCGCAGCAGCAGCCGGTCGGCGCCGATCGGGCGGTCCACGGCCGCGGCCGGCATCGCACCGGCGAACACCGCGGCGGCGCATGCCACGACGAGCAGAGCAGTCTGCAGCAGCATGTGAGCTCCCACCAGCCGGCGCCCTTCCACGCGGCCCGGTCCGCACGCGGAGCGAAGCAAGCATCGCGCCCGCCCCGCGCGCCATCGTGCGGG
>JBFMAS010000627.1:0-3665 GCA_040755575.1 Thermodesulfobacteriota bacterium | reverse complement strand
TGTACAGACCGGGCAGATAGGTAACAGGACAGACCGGGCGGATGGGTAACAGGTCGCGGCGAGGAGGACCTCGCCATGCCCTGGAAGGAGATCTGCCCGATGGACGAGCGGGGGAAGTTCATCGTCGAGTGCCTGCGCCGCGAGCTGACGATGAGCGAGCTGTGCCGGAAGTACGAGATCAGTCGGAAGACCGGGTACAAGTGGTGGAGCCGCTTCTGGGAGACTGGGGATCGGCGCTTCGGGGACCGAAGCCACGCGGCCCACTGGCACCCGAATGCGACGCCCGACGAGGTCGTGACGATGTTGCTCTCGGCGCGCAAGCAGCATCCGACCTGGGGGCCGCGCAAGTTGGTCGCATGGCTTGCGGCGAAATACCCGCGGCTCGTTCTGCCCTCGGCGAGCACGGTCGGGGCGATCTTGAAGCGACACGGGCTGATTCAGCCGCGCCGCGCTCGCCCTCGGTCGGCCCCGTACGAGTCGCCATTCGTCGGTTGCGACGAGCCAAACTCGGTGTGGTGCGCGGATTTCAAAGGGTCGTTCCGGCTCCGCAACGGCCGGCGCTGCAACGCGCTGACGATCACTGATGCCTACAGCCGCTACCTGCTGCGCTGCGAGGGCATGAGCTACATCGACGACGCGCGGGTCCGGCCGATTTTCGAGTCAGCGTTCTCGGAGTTCGGTCTGCCGGTGGCCATCCGGACTGACAACGGGCCGCCGTTCTCGACCATCGCTCCTGGTGGGCTGTCACGGCTCGCGATCTGGTGGATCAAGCTCGGTATCCGTCCCGAGCGCATCCCGCCCGGCGTACCGCAGCACAATGGCCGCCACGAGCGCATGCACCGCACGCTCAAGGAGGACACGGCAAAGCCCGCGGAGCGAACGCTTGCGGATCAGCAGCGGGCGTTCGATCGCTTTCGCCGCATCTACAACGAGGAGCGGCCACACGAGGCGCTCGGGCAGAAGCCGCCGTGGACCGCCTACACGAGATCGCGACGGCCGTATCCGGTGAAGCTGCGCGAGCCCGAATACCCGGAAAGCTTCAAGACCCGCGTCGTCCGCCACGACGGCTTGATCAAATGGCGCGGCCGGCATGTGTATCTCGCCGAAACACTGGCCAACGAGAACGTCGGCCTCGAGCAGATCGACGACGAGACGTGGCGCGTGCACTTCGCGACGATTCCTCTCGGCGTGCTCGAGGGAACGCGATTCAAACGCGCGGCCGGCGTGTACCGATCCAGGAAGACGATCTTCGAGAGCAACAGAAACCTCAAACCGCAACGGATGGAAGTGTCACCCATCCGCCCGGTCTGAAGTGTTACCTATCCGTCCGCTGGACACAGCCGGCTCTGCCGGCTGAAGGAGGGGGACGGAGTCCCCCCCTTACGACAAATCGGGGTGACAGGATTTGAACCTGCGGCCCCTGCGTCCCGAACGCAGTGCTCTACCAGTCTGAGCTACACCCCGGATGTGACGGAACCGGCCAAAGGCCCGCGCGCGCGTCGCGGCCAAACCGGATGGGCGGACCTAGCACAGGCAGCCTGCGACGCAACCGTCCTTCAGCCACGGCCGTCGACGACGAACGAGCGGTCGGCCAGCGAGCCCAGCGCGAAACGCCGGTAGCCGCCGGCGAAGAAGTCGCGGCAGCGCGTCGAGTGCGCGAGAGCGCGCGCGCTGCCGATCCGCCTCACCTCCTGCCGCAGGCTGCCGTCCTCGTACAGCCGGTAGTGCGCGAAGCTGCCCGGGTAGTCCTTGACGCAGCTCACCTCGACGAACGGCACCGTCCCCGCGCGGGGATGGCGGCGTACCCGGTTCTGGTGCGTGTGCCCGATCAGCACCGCACGCACCTGCGGGTGGCGGCCGAAGAGCTCGAACATGCGCGTCGAGTGTGCCGGCACGATGCCGATCGTGTTCGGAAAGCGGTCCGCGAACTCGGGCGGGACGGGCTGGTGGTGCATGAAGACGAGGGTCGGCAGGCGACGCTCGCGCGCGTCCTCGAGCTCGCTCTCGAGCCAGCGCAGGCGCTCGTCGGGGAAGACGCCGTGGTGCGCGCCCGGCTCGACCGTGTCGACGAGGACGAGCCGCCAGCCCGCGACGTCGATCGTGCGCGGCGCGCGCGGCTCCCCGAGCAGCTCGTAGCCGTCGACCTCGTCCCCCTCGAGCAGCGCGTAGTGGTCGTGGTTGCCGAGCAGGGCGTGCCACGGCGTCGCGAAGCGAGCGAACGTCTCGCGGGCCGCCGCGAACTGCTCGCGCCGCCCGCGGTCCGCGATGTCTCCCTTGATGACGACGAAGTCGACGCCTGCGGCGTTGATGTCGGCGATCGCGTCCTCGTTCATCGCGCGCCAGTACGGCACGTCGCCGTCCGACTCGTGCGCCACCGGATGCCCCGGCGCCTCGTCGCCGTACGAGCCGTCGGCCAGCAGGACGCCGCCGAAGCGCTCCTCGCCGAAGTGCAGGTCGTTGAGCGTCGCAAACGACGCGACGGGGCGCGCGTCGCACGCGGGCAGGGTGTCGACGACGCCCGGGAAGAAGCGGTCGGGCTCCGCGCGAGCACCGCCCCCGGCGACGACGTCGATCCGGTGCCGCGTCGCCGGCGTGAGACCCTCGACGCGCACGAGCCGGGTGCCCCGGACGCCGGCCGAGGTCGCCCGCGGCACGCCGTCGACGAGCACGCGGGCCGGCGCGTCGACCGGGCCGCTCGCGTCGTGCACGGCGAAGGTCACGGTGCAGCTCTCCTCGGTCACGCCGAACAGCTCGGGGTCGACGATCGTCAGCGCCATGGCCTCACGATGTTAGCGCGGCACGCGCGAGGCGCACGGCGTAGAAGCCGTCGAGCCCGCCGACGTCGGGGGAGGTGCGCAGCGCGCCGCGCGCGTCGACCAGCGCGGACGCTGCGGCGGGCAGGAAGCGTCGTGCGTCCTCGACGTGAAAGGCGGGATGGCCCGCGAGGAAGGCGTCTGTGACCTGCTCGTTCTCGACCGCCGCGATCGTGCACGTCGAGTAGACGAGCCGCCCGCCCGGGCGGACGAGCGCCGCGGCGGCGTCGAGGATGTCGCACTGGCGGGCGGCGATGCGCGGCAGGTCCTCGGGGCGCCGCCGCCAGCGGATCTCGGGGTGCGCGCGCAGCGTGCCGAGCCCCGAGCAGGGCGCGTCGACGAGCACGCCGTCGAACGTCGACTTCAGCGGCGGCCGGCTCGCGTCGGCGACCAAGGGCAGGATGCGCGAGCCGCTCGCCGCCGCGAGCGCCGCCACCCGCCGCATGCCCGGGCGCGACCGGTCGGCGGCGAAGACGCGCCCCTCGCCGATGCGCTCGTCGATCGCTCCGCTCTTGCCCCCCGGCGCCGCGCACAGGTCGAGGACGCGCTCTCCCGCGCGCGGGTCGAGCAGGTCGACCACGAGCTGCGAGGCTTCGCCCTGCAGGCGGACGCCCGGTACCTGCGCGAGGCGCCCGAGCGGCCCCTCCACCACCAGCGCGTCGCGCGCGAACGCGGCCGGGCGTGCCTCGATCCCGAGCTCCCCGAGCCGCGCCGCCGCCTGCTCCGGCGTCGCGACGCGCCGGTCGACGCGCACGACGGTCGGCGCCGGCTCGTCGTCGGCCGCGAGCAGCCGCTCGAGGCGCTCGTCGCCGAACTCGCGACGCCAGGTGCGCACGAGCCACTCGGGATGCG